>JANMQT010000085.1:0-2465 GCA_031370675.1 Verrucomicrobiota bacterium | reverse complement strand
TTTTCCGACACGTAGTTTTCGACCAGCTGGTGACCCCCCAAACCACCTATCTGCGAAAGTCGACCTTGGAGGATTGGATCCATGCGCAGGCGCGCGAAATTGAGGCCGGCAGCGCGTACATCCTGCAGCGCAACGGCAATTCATGGAAATTCGGCGGGATCAAGCGGCGGAACTCGGCTGCGACGATTCCATGAACCTGCTGCTGATCAATTACGAGTATCCGCCGGTGGGTGGCGGCGCGGCGACGGCCACCCGGCACATCGCGATCGAATTGCGGCGTCTCGGCCATACCGTCACGGTCCTGACGAGCCGGTTTGCCGACGCGTCCCGGCCGAACGGGCGGGAGGCGTTAATCGAGGAGGGCATTCTGCTTTGTCAGGTGCCCGCCCTGCGGCGCGTGCGGCATCTGGCCGGAGGCTTGACCATGGCGGCCTTTGTCGTGACCGCCGCACTGCGACTTCGATCGCTTTTGCGCCGCCGGGAAATCGAAGGGGTCGTTGTATTTTTCACCCTGCCCTGTGGGCCGTTGGGATTGCTTGGCAGGAAATTTGGCGGCGTGCCGTATGTCGTTTCGCTGCGCGGCGGGGACGTGCCCGGCCTGGTTCCAGAGATTGAATGGCAGCACCGTTTGCTCCAACCCCTGCGTCGCGCCGTCCTCCGGCACAGCGCCAGGATTGTGGCCAATTCTAATGGACTACGCGCGCTCAGCGAGAGTCGCGACCCTTTTCCGGTGGAGGTCATCCCCAATGGGGTAGACACCATTTTCTTTCAACCCCGATCCCGTCCGTCGGGATCGACCGGAGCCGCCTTCCGCTTTCTCTTTGTGGGACGACTTCAGGCGCAGAAGAATCTGCCGCTCCTTTTGCAGCAGATTGCCGCGCTACGCGCCAAGGGACTTCTGGTTGCGCTCGATGTCGCGGGGGACGGACCCTTGCGCGGCGCGCTGGAGATTTTGGCCACGGAGCTCGGCCTGGCGGCGGAGGTACAATGGCACGGTTGGCTGGGTCGGGAGGACCTTCGGGAGCTTTATCTTCGCGCCGATTGCTTCGTCAACCCGTCGCACTACGAGGGAATGCCGAACGTGGCCCTCGAGGCGATGGCCTGCGGCTTGCCCGTGATTGCCAGTCGCGTCTTGGGCAACGATGCGGTGGTCCGCAATGGCGAGACAGGGATGCTGTATCCCCCCGCTGATGCTCAGGCGCTGGAAGCCGCGATGGCCAAACTTGCGGCCGCGCCCGAATTGGCGCGGGAACTTGGCGCAGCCGGCCGTGGATGGGTGGAGCGCGATTTTTCGTGGGGCAAGGTCGCTCTTGGCTATGCGAACATTCTTGCCACCAAGCCGCAATACATGCAGCCAATTGAGTAATGGCACGACGTCGATGACGGAATCACCCAACAACCACGAGATCTATGAGGCCAACTGGGCCGAATGGGTTGACATGAAAGTTTATGGACCGGCCAGCCGATGGCTTCGATTTCTCATCGGCAATGTCCTCGATCGGATCCCGGCGGATTTCGCCGTTCGATCGATCCTCGATGTCGGCTGCGGCGAGGGAACGATTACCAATTCGCTGGCGATGCGCTACCCGGACGCCCGCGTGGTGGGGATCGATTTTTCGGCCACCGGCATCGCTTGCGCCGTGGCCAATTACCAGCGGTCGAACCTGGAGTTCCGGCACGATCTCAGTTCCAAGACCTTGGGGGAGGATTTTGATCTCGTGACTGCCTTCGAGGTGCTGGAGCACGTGGAGGACTGGCGAGATCTTCTCGGACGCATGACGGAAGCGTCACGAAAGTTTGTCCTGCTATCATTTCCGACCGGGCGCATGCGGCCATTTGAACAGACCGTCGGGCATCTCCGAAATTTCGAGAAGGGGGAAGTGGAGAACTTTCTGGCCGCCCGCGGGTTTGCGGGGGTTGCGGTGAACTACGCCGGATTCCCCTTCTACTCCCCGATCTATCGTGAGCTCTGCAACCTCACGAATGCGGGGGGCAATTCCTTCACGCGCGGACGCTACGGCCTGCGACAACGCGCAATGGCGGAGATTTTTTATCGCGCCTTCCGACATTTCTCGAGTCGACGCCGCGGTGGCGATCAATTTTGCGGGCTTTTTGGAAAGTCCCAGGGTCCGGCCCGCTTCGCCCCGACGGGCGCCATTCTATGAGTCCAAAGGAGGCGCCGGCATTTAATTTTGGGGAGAATTGGGCGGAATATTCCGCCCACGCGCTTTCTCCCGCGCGGCTGGCGGAGGCTCGCGCCGACTTTGCCGCGCTGGTCTCAAGTCTTCCGCTCGCCGGCGGGACATTTCTCGATATTGGCTTCGGCCAGGGGTTAAGCCTGCTGATCGCGACTGAAAGCGGCGCGCGCACGGTGGGGTGCGACATCAATCCGAAGTGCGCCGAAGTCCTCGCGAAAAACGCCGCCTATTTCCCAAAGGTCGACGCCGTCGACGTCCGCGTGATCG
>JANMQT010000067.1:0-1969 GCA_031370675.1 Verrucomicrobiota bacterium | reverse complement strand
AGGGTTGTGGCCGCGCTTCCCCGGCCTGCCCGGCCCGCGCGCCGTGCGCATCGCCGCGCGGCCCCGACCCGTCGCGCTGGGGCAGCACAAGGCTCTTGCGGTCTTGCGCTGTTCTGGGCGACGGTCTAATGTTTGCGGATGCAACCCGATGTGCGCCCCGGCCGCGGCGCCCCCGCCAATGCGACGCCGACAAGGTTCAACCTGCCGAGCCGGCAGGTCGACGGCGACTGGCTCGATAGCCGCGAAGCGCTGGACGGCGGCCCGCCCCCGCTCCGCACCACGGTGACCGTCGAAAAGCCGAGAACGATCCTCACCTACAATAGCTCGCCGGACATCGGCTTCGATCGCTCGATCAACCCCTATCGCGGCTGCGAGCATGGCTGCATCTATTGCTTCGCCCGGCCGAGCCACGCGTTTCACGATCTGTCGCCCGGCCTCGATTTCGAAAGCCGATTGTTCGCCAAGCCGGATGCCGCCAAGCTGCTCCGCGCCGAGCTTGCCCGCCCGACCTATCGGGTCCGGCCGATCGCGATGGGTACCAACACCGATCCTTATCAGCCGATCGAGCGCGACTGGCGGATCACGCGGTCGATCATCGAAGTCCTTGCCGAGACGAAACATCCGGTGACGATCGCGACCAAATCGGATCGCGTCCTCGCCGATCTCGACCTGTTGGGGGCGATGGCGGCGGACCATCTCGCCTGCGTGGCGCTCTCGATCACTTCGCTCGATCCGGCGATCGCCCGCACGCTCGAGCCGCGCGCCGCCGCGCCGCGCAAGCGGCTGGCGGCGGTGAAGCGGCTGGCGGATGCCGGGGTGCCCGCGTGGGTTGCGATTGCGCCGGTCATACCCGGGATTACCGATCACGAGCTGGAGCATCTCGTCGAGGCGGCGGCCGAGGCTGGGGCTCAGGGCGTGTTCTGCCTGCCCGTCCGCCTGCCCTTCGAGGTCGCGCCGCTGTTCCGCGCCTGGCTCGACGAGCATTTCCCGGATCGCGCCGGCAAGGTGATGCACATCATCCGCTCGATGCGCGGCGGCCGCGACAACGACCCGGACTGGTTCAGCCGGATGCGCGGCGAAGGCCCGTGGGCGGACCTGCTGCGGACCCGCTTCGACCGCGCCGTACGCAAGCACGGCCTCAACCTCGACAAGCGCCCGCTGCGCTGCGACCTGTTCGAACCGCCGCAAGGCGCGCAGCTACGGTTGCTCTAGCGCGATCGGGCGGCGTAGCTGAGCGGCGCGGCCAATGGCGCGGCCGCGGACGATCCGTTCGCGCCCAGGCCGGGCGATCCTCGATCCTTCCCGACCGGGCGGTCCGCCCGGCTGGGTGCGCGGTTGCGGAGCAGAGAGCGAACCGCCTCCTCCGCCGGCATCGGCCGCCCGAAATAGAAGCCCTGTCCGCTCGCGCAGCCGAGGTCCGACAATTGGCGCGCCGCGGCCGCAGTCTCGATTCCTTCCGCCACGACGGGAAGATCGAGGCTGGAGGCGAGGCCGATGATCGCCCGAACGATCTTCAACGCCTCGGGATCCGTCCCCATCGCCTGGACGAAGCTGCGGTCGATCTTGATCTCGTCGAACGGCAGCATGCGAAGATGCTGGAGCGATGAATAGCCGGTCCCGAAGTCGTCGAGCGAGATGCGGATGCCGTGCTCCTTGAGGGACGCGATCACGCGCGCGGCATTCTCGGCGTCGGCGATCAAGGCATTCTCGGTGATCTCGCACGTCAGGCGGTGAGCGGGCAGCCCGCTGCGGGCGAGGCAGGCGAGGATCTTCTGGCTGAGCCAGGGATCCTTGAGCTGCACCGGCGATACGTTGACCGACAGGCGGATGTCCGGGCCCCAGCCCAGCGCGTCCTCACCGCCGCGTTCGAGCAGTTGCAGCATCAGCTCGTTGATCAAGCCGCTCTCCTCGGCGATCGGGATGAACTCTTCCGGACCAAGCTCGACGCCGTCGCTGCGCGGCCACCGCG
>JANMQT010000046.1:0-6914 GCA_031370675.1 Verrucomicrobiota bacterium | reverse complement strand
GCGCTGGATTGCCTGGGATGGCGAGAAATTCCCTTATCTTGCGCGGGTCGATTGGGACGAGGAAAAGGCACCGCTCACGCTCTATGTGCTGGATCGCGTGCAGCAGACGGGGCTGCTGCTCGCGGTGGATGCCGCCACCGGAGCCACGCGCGAGTTGCTGCGGGAGACGGATCCAGCCTGGCTGAACGTTTACCGGGGCACGCAAGCGCGTTGGTTCACGGATGGCAGCGGTTTCCTCTGGCCGAGCGAACGGAGTGGTCGCTGGCAGTTGGAGCGCCGGGGCGCGGACGGGAGCTTCCAGCGCAACATCACGACGGAGAACGACGGGTTCGTGGAAGTCGTCGGGCCCGCCCGGATTTTGTCGACCGGCTCGATTCAATTCGCGGGTGGATCCGATCCCCGCGAGCGCCAGCTTTTTTCCCGCGCGGTGGATGGCACCGGGGAGCGCAAGGCACTCACGACGGATCGGGGCATGCATGACGCCGCGGTCTCGGTGAAAACAGACGTTTGGCTGCATCGCTTTGACTTGCTGGACGGCCGGCAGGGTTGGGAAGTCTGTGATGCGTCCGGCAAATCCCTGCGCGTGCTGCCGAGCGTGGCGGAGAATGCGCCGCTCGCCCCGAAGAGCGAGGTAACCCGAGTGAAAGGGGAGCGGGAGTATGACGCGTCGATCGTCCGACCCGCCAATTTCAAACCCGGGCAAAGTTATCCGGTGATCCTCGACGTGTACGCCGGCCCGCACGCGAAGCAGGTGACCGCGACGTCCCGGCGTTTTTTCATTCCGCAGTGGTATGCGGATCATGGCTACATTGTGGTGTCCTTTGACGGTCGCGGCACGCCGGGTCGCGGTCGCGACTGGGAACGCGCCATCCGTGGAAACTTCATCGACGTGGCGCTCAACGATCAGGTCGACGCGCTGCGCGCACTCGCCAGGCAGGTGCCGGAGATGGACCTGTCGCGCGTCGGAGTGGCGGGCTGGTCGTTTGGCGGCTACTTCTCGGCGATGGCCGTGATTCGCCGCCCGGATGTTTTCAAGTGCGGCGTGGCGGGTGCACCGGTGGTGACGTGGGAAAACTACGATACAGCCTACACGGAGCGGTATCTCGGACTGCCCCAGGACAATCCCGAGGCGTATCGGGTGAGCAGTATCCTCACCTATGCCGCTGACCTAAAACGACCGTTGCTTATCGTGCATGGCGCCACGGACGATAATGTTTACTTCCAACATTCAGTCCAGCTGGCGGACGCACTCTATCGGACGGGACGGCCTTTCGAGTTTTTGCCGTTGCTCGGCACGCACATGATCAGCGACCCGCTGAGCCGCCTGCGCCGGGAAGTGCGCGTGGCGGAGTTTTTCGATCGCAATCTGACGCCGAACCGACCCGCCGCGACACCGTAGCGGCTGGGAAACTCGAAGTTCGAAATTCTAAACTCGAAGGAAACGAAATCAAAGGAGTCCAAGCCAGAATAACGAAAGGAACGACACGCTCGCTTTTCCACCCATTTTCAAATTCTTAGATTTTACTTCGAGTTTCGAAATTCGAATTTCGAGCTTCTTAGCTGAACCTACCGCGACGGCTCGACCGCCGGATTGGGCGCCGCGCGGAGGTTCTCGATCTCGACGAGAATGCCTGCCAACAGTGCCTTGGTGATCTGCTCGCCTTTCTCCTTGGTGGCCAGCGTGGCGTTTCCAAAGATGCCGGTCGCCGAGTAGACGCCTGCTCCAGTGGGATTGCGGGTGAGGGGGCCCTGCCCGGGGTGGTAGTCATCGGCCGCCTTGGTCATGTCCACGGTCGTCGGCGCCAGGTACAGCATCATCGAAGTCTCGATCTCGTCGGCGTGCGTTCCACCTTGTTGTTTGGCGACGGCCTTCTCAATCGGGGCGAGGACGGCGCGGAGGTCGGTATACCGCAGGACGATGCCTTCAGTCGCCAGAATTTCAGCCGCGGGTTTCAGGGCCCGAACCGTGGAGACACCGGTGTTGAGCACATAGAAACGGCGCGGTCCGTGGCGAGCCAGGCTCCGGCAAATGTCGACGATCAGGTCGCGGGCTGTCTCCAGGCGCAGCGCCGTGGATCCCGGATACTCAAGGAACGCCGGATAATAATGATAATTGACCGTGGGAGCGATCACGACATTTGCGCGCGCCAGCACTTCCCGTTTCAGGAATTCCGCGATCAGCCAATCGTTCTTCAGCTTGAGGTGCGGGCCATGTTCCTTGGACGCCGCGCCGAGCGGAATCACCACGACCGTTTCCGCTGTCAGGACTTTTTCGGCCTCAATCCAGGTGAGGTCTTCCAACAGAATCCCCTTTGCCGGTGTCTGAGCCATGTTCGAAGCCGGAGTGAAAAACAGGGCGAGAAAAACGAAGGTTCGGTTCATGGTTTACCGTCGGGCTAATCGTCACCGTATCGGATCTGGGCGAGCAGCGCTTCAAGGAAATCCGACTTGGCGGCGCGATACTCGAGCATGGAGGCGCCTTCAAAGCGGATCTTGAGCTGATTGTAGCTCTCGTTCGCCTCGGGCCGGGCGATCAAGTAATCGCGCAAGCGGCCAAAAAAATTCTCAGGACCACCGGCAACCGTGAGTTGAATTCCAAGTGGCGGAACCGTGTCGTCGTCCTTGAAACTGGAAAACGTCGGTGTGCGGGTCGAGTCCACGTTGCGGACATAGCTTTGCGCAAGGACGGCGTCGGCCGCCGCAAAGTCTCCGGCCAGCTCGCAAACTTGGATGTCCAGATCGCCCTTGGTCAGCGATCCCGGAACGGCGCTGCTGCCAATGTGCTCGATGCGCGCAGCGGGCAGCAACCCGCGAAGCAGCGACCGGTGAAGCGCAAAGTCGGCCTCAATGCGTCCGCGAATGTCGGACTCCAGAACGAAGTAGACGCGAGCAGAGGCGGTGTTTCGAGTCATGGCGAGAACCTAGTGTCGCGAACATGTAACGCCGCCGGCTGTGCGATGGTCGAGGCGCAAGGTCAAAGTACCGGACGGAAGCCTGCGGCAGGGAGTCATGGAACATATTCAAAGAAAGGGACTAACAAATATTATGGGGCGCTCTTCGCATGGCTTGGACTAAGACCTGCTTATTCATGTCAGCAGCACTCGTGAATGATGTTTTCAGATTGAACCCTTGTACCTGGCGGAGATGTTGGGTCGCTCTGGCCATGGCTCTTTCGCTGCATTTCGTCGGAGGCCTGCTGGCCCAAAGCACGTCCATCTCGTTCACGGGTGCGACGTACAACCAGACCTTCGACACCCTGCCGAATTCCGGGACGTTTTCCTTCACGGGAGCGGGACCGTTTGACTTGCCGACGACGACGGCGGGTTCGCTGAATGGCTGGGCGTTCCAGCGGCTGAGTGGCAGCGGCGCGAATGCGGCCTTCCGGGTGGGGGACGGCTCCACCAACAATCAGGCCATGTACAGCTACGGCACCACGGGCTCGGGCGAGCGCGCGCTCGGCAGCCTGGCGGGGGGAACCATCGTATCATCGTTTGGTGCGCTGCTGGTCAACAACAGTGGGTCGACCATTGACTCCATCACGATCACCTTCACCGGCGAGCAATGGCGGCGGGGAGCTAACGCCAACACGCTCGCGTTCCTCTATTCGGTGGGGGCGACCTCGATTTCCACCGGGACCTTCACCTCGTTCAGCGCACTGAATTTTACGGGCCCACAGACGGGATCGAGCACCGCCTTGAATGGAAACCTGGCCGCGAACCAGATGGTCGTCACGGCCACGATTACGGGGTTGAACTGGACCGCCGGGGCGAACCTGGTGATCCGCTGGGATGACAGCAACACCGCTGGCGCGGACGCTGGACTCGCGGTCGACAATTTCTCCTTTGCGATTCCGGAGCCGGGAACGGTGGTGGCCGGCGTGATGGCGGTGGCGTTTTTGGGGATGGCGGCTCGACGAAGAATACTGGAGCGATAAACTCGAAATTCGAATTTCGAAGCTCGAAGAAAATGTAAGGGATGGACGTGGTGAAAAGGGAATCGGCTGCCGACGTTCTTCTTTCTCGCTTTGTCGCGTTTGATTGCGTCTCTTCGAGTTTCGAACTTCGAGCTTCGAGTGTGCTTTCTCCCCCCATGCATCCCCACGCCGACCTCATCACGCGCCTCTACACCGCGTTCCAACGCCTTGATCCCGAGGCAATGAAGGCGTGCTATCACGCGGACGCGACGTTTTCGGACCCGGTTTTCCCGGAACTCCGCGGTCCGCAGGTGGGCGCGATGTGGACGATGCTCTGCACGGCAGCGAAGGACTTCAAGCTGACCTTTTCCGACGTAACCGCCGACGACTCCCGCGGCTCCGCCAACTGGGTGGCGGTTTACGCGTTCTCCAAAACCGGACGAACGGTGACGAACCGCATCCACGCGGAGTTCGAATTTCGCGACGGGTTGATTCTCCGGCATCGGGACAGCTTCGACTTGCATCGCTGGATGGGCATGGCGCTCGGTCCGGTCGGCACGCTGCTCGGCTGGCTGCCCCCCATGCAGGCGAAGGTGCGGGCGACCGCCGCAGCGGGCCTGGCGAAGTTTAGCGCGGCGCATCCGGAATATCGCTGAGATGCGCGTCCGGCTTGCCGGGCCGGGCGGGGATTCTACAAATTATCCTGCGTCCGAGACACCGTGAATCCGTCTCCCGGGGCATGCGCGCGCTCTTGGCCGAGTTCATTGGAACGTTTCTGCTCGTTTTCGCCGGTACGGGTTCGATCGTGGTGAACGCCGCCTCCGCTGGAGCGATCGGTCACCTTGGCATCGCCCTCATGTTCGGGCTGGTCGTCGCGATCGGCATCGTGGCGTTCGCGGAGGTATCCGGCGCGCATTTTAATCCTGCCGTGACCATCGGACTCGCGCTGGCGGGGCGTTTCGCGTGGGACCGGGTGCCCTCCTACATCGCGGCGGAGTGTCTGGGGGCGATTTCAGCCAGCCTGATTTTGCGGGTGTGCTTTCCCGTCGATCTCACCCTCGGGATCACGTTGCCGCAGATGGGGGTGCTACTGGCATTCTGGTTTGAGGTCGTGATGACATTCATCCTCGTGGCAACGATCCTTGGGACACTCGCCCGTGGGCGCTGCGACGCGGCGTTGGCGCCGCTTTCGGTCGGTGGTGCCGTCGCGCTGGATGCGCTGTTCGGCGGTCCGGTGTCAGGTGCCTCCATGAATCCCGCCCGGTCGCTCGGACCAGCTCTGGTCACGCAAATCTGGACCGCACATTGGCTCTACTGGCTGGCGCCGATGATGGGCGCAGCGCTGGCCGCATTCGTCTTCCAGTATCTCCAACATCCAACCCGGGAGACCCATGAAAAAGGCTAAAGTCCTGTTCATTTGCATCCACAACAGCGCGCGCAGCCAGATGGCCGAAGCGTTGCTGAACCACGTTTGCGGTGAACATTTCCAGGCGTTCAGCGCCGGACTCGAAGCCGGCGCGCTCAACCCGCTCGCGGTCGAGGCCATGCGGCAGATGGGCCTCGACATCTCGGGCCACCAGAGCAAGAGCGTGTGGGACTTCACGAAGGAAGGCGCTTTGTTCTCGCACGTGATTACCGTTTGCGACGAGACCAGCGCCGAGCGTTGCCCGGTCTTTCCGTTTGGCGTGAAGCGACTGCACTGGAGCTTTGCCGATCCGTCGGCCTTCCAAGGCACGCCGGAGGAGCGGCTGGCGCGGACGATCGAGGTGCGCGACCAAATCCGCGCGAAAATCAACGAGTGGTGCGCCGAGGTGTGTGCACCGGTCGCGGGCTAGTCGGCAAATATATTGCGTCCTTTCAACGCTGACACCGTCTCCCCTTCTGTATGCAACTTCATGAACTGAAATCCGTTTTGCAAGACCACCCGCGCCAGAACGTGCGCTTCGTGCTGCCGACCGGCGTGGAAATTCCCGCGGCGTTCCATGTCACGGAGGTGGGGCAGGTGAGCAAGGTCTTCGTCGACTGCGGGGGCCGGGTCCATTCCGATCTCACGTGCGTGCTCCAGACCTGGATCGGCTCTGACCGCGACCACCGGCTCTCCGCTGAAAAGCTCGACCGTATCCTGGATCTCGGTCGCTCGGTGGTGGCCACGGATGCCCTCGATGTCGAGGTGGAATACGAGGACGCGACCATCTCGCAATACCCGATTGCCGGGTGGACTTCACGCGGCGAAGCCCTGTTCATTGACCTGGTCTCGAAGCACACCGACTGTCTTGCCAAGGAGCGCTGTCTGCCGACGGCGGACGAAGAAGCATGCTGCAGCACTGCGGGCTGCTGCTAGGATCCAGGCAGCAAATCGATGACCGCCCCGTTGACCGCGTCCGCACCCGCGCTCGAGCGCTTGTGGAGTGAATTCGCCATGCCGCTGCGCGCATTCCTGCGTGGGCGCGTCCGCAGTGCGGCGGACGCCGAGGATTTGCTCCAGGATATTTTTCTCAAGGTGCATCAACGCATCGGGGGCCTGCGCGACACGGCCAAGCTCGAGGGCTGGCTCTACCAGATTGCACGGAATGCCGTGGTCGATCATTACCGCCGGCAACGACCAACCGAACCGCTGACCGACGACTTTGCGGCGCGGTCAGCCGCGGTCAAGGTCGACGACGGCATCGATTTGCGTCCGGCCATGCGCCGCATGCTCGAAGCCCTGCCGGCGAAATATCGCGATGCGCTGGTCCTGACGGAATTTCGCGGGCAGACCCAGCGCGAGGCCGCGGACGCGCTGGGGGTCAGCGTCACGGCCGTGAAGTCCCGGGTGCAACGCTCGCGGGGACTGTTGCGGCGGATGCTCGACGACTGTTGCCGCTTTGAATTCGACCGCCGCGGTAAAGTCATCGATGCGATTCCGCGCGACGGCGGTTGCGACTGCTGAAGGGATCGAGGGGAGGGGACTCCGGGATCGGCGATCCGGGAGGGTCGAGATTTTTCTTGCCGCCGGGAGATG
>JANMQT010000170.1:0-9060 GCA_031370675.1 Verrucomicrobiota bacterium | reverse complement strand
CGCTTTGAATTCGACCGCCGCGGTAAAGTCATCGATGCGATTCCGCGCGACGGCGGTTGCGACTGCTGAAGGGATCGAGGGGAGGGGACTCCGGGATCGGCGATCCGGGAGGGTCGAGATTTTTCTTGCCGCCGGGAGATGAACTGCGTCCAATTCTGTGGCATCCATCGGATAGAGGGCCCGGCATGTCGTACGCTTCCACCATCGCATCACCCGTCGGCGCAGGCGGCACGCGCAACGCGTTGCTGATCTTCGCCGATCCGGTCGCGGTTGATCTCCAGCGTCGCGGCTGGTCGCGGGCGGCGGCTCCCTTGCTCCAGCTTTCTCCCGCCTGTTTCTCGTCCCCGGAGACAATGGAATGGGATGTGCACTTCTTTTCGAGCGGGCCGATGACGGGCCGGTTGCCCGCCCAATGGCAGGCCCACCGGCAGCGCGGTCGCGGCTTCGGCGAACGAATTGAAAATGCGCTGGGTGATCTCTGCGCCCGCGGCTACGAGCGGGTGGTCGTGGTGGGACGCGATTGCCCGGAGTTGACGGCTTTGGAAATCGCCACGGCTTTCGCCCGCCTCGCGACCGGCTGCTCGCTGGTGCTGGGCCCGGACCAAAGGGGCGGCTGTTACCTGATTGGAATACGAGCCATCGATGCGAGTCTCCTGCACAGCATCCGCTGGCGGCAGAACACCGATTGCGCCGAAATCTCCATCCGCTTCGGCGGCGAGAGCACGCACCTTTTGCCGGCCAAGTTCGATCTCGATTCGACGGCCGATCTGGCGGTGTTTGCCGAGCGCACGACTCATCGCTCTGGGTTGCTGGCGCTTCGCTTCCTGGCCGCGTTGCTGGCGGTGTGGGGTGGGATCGGCCGGCGACCGGCCATCCGTTTTGATTTGGCGCGGCATTTCCAGCGCATCTGCTGGCAGCTGCCGCCACCGGGCATTTTTGCGCGGACCGCCTGAGGGCGCGGTCCGCACCCCCAAACGTCGGCCCGCGCGGATTCGTGGGCCCCACCCGGCACCATGCCCGCCTTGGCGGCGCGTTGTCCCCCAACCGTTGAGCTTCGGATCCTCCGCTTCTTGCCAGCCAGCAATCATCATCATCCATGGAAACCGCCGTCAAAGAACGTTACACGAGCGCCGCCGGGAAACCGGAGGCGGCCCTGTGCTGCCCGGTCGACTATAATCCGCAGTACCTCCAAGCCATTCCGGCCGAGGTGATCGAAAAGGACTACGGCTGCGGGGATCCCAGCCAGCACCTGAAGCCGGGGGAGACGGTGCTCGATCTGGGCTCAGGCACAGGAAAAATCTGCTTCATCGCCGCCCAGGTGGTGGGCCCGCAAGGACAGGTCATCGGGATCGACATGACCGACTCGATGCTGGAGGTGGCGCGGCGCAATGCGCCGATCGTGGCGGGGCGGATTGGTTTTGCGAACGTGGAATTTCGCAAGGGGCGCATCCAGGATCTCGCGCTCGATCTGGAACGCGCGGACCGACCGCTGGTGGCTGACAGCAGCATTGACGTGGTTGTTTCGAATTGCGTGCTCAATCTGGTGGAGTCTCAAGCGAAGAAGCAACTCTTCACCGAGATCTTCCGGGTGTTGCGGGATGGAGGTCGCGCCGTCATCTCGGACATTGTGTCGGACGAACCGGTGCCGGCCGAGCTACAGGCGAATGAAGAGTTGTGGAGCGGCTGCATTTCCGGGGCCTTCACCGAGCATGGATTCCTGCAGGCGTTTCTGGAGGCCGGATTCAACGGCGTGGAGATTCTGTCGTACGACCTCACGCCCTGGCGGACGGTCGAGGGCATCGAATTCCACTCCATCACCGTGCAGGCGTTCAAGCGCGGCGCCGGCGCAGCGCTCGAGCGGAACCAGGCCGTGATCTACAAGGGACCGTTCGCGGAAGTCGTGGACGATTCCGGCAATCGAATGCAGCGCGGCCGACGGTACGCGGTCTCGGATCGATTGTTCACGCTTTATCAGCGCGCGCCCTACGCGTGCGATTTCATCTTCCTCGAGCCACGCGTCGAAGTGCCGGCCGCAGCGGCCGCGCCCTTTGCGTGCGATCACCCTGATTTGCGGGATCCACGCGAGACCAAGGGCCAGGCGTATCGGGCGACGACAACGGGGAGTTCGTGCTGCGGCTGACCAAGAACCATTTCCATTTCCATGAATCATTTCGACCGCGTTCTCACTGATCGCAATTTGGAGCTTCGCCGCACCAAGCCGGCCATCCTGCAGATCAACACCGGCAAGCTGTGCAATCTGACCTGCACGCATTGTCACGTAAACGCCGGACCCAAGCGCAAGGAAATCATCACGCGCGACACCGTGGATCGAATCCTCGAGTGGTTCCGCGCCAGCGATCTTCAGACGGTCGACCTGACGGGCGGCGCCCCGGAGATGATTCCGGATTTCCGGTATTTTATCGAACAGGTGCGCACCATCCGGCCGGACGCACGCGTGATCGATCGCTGCAATCTCACGATTCTGCTCGAGCCGGGCTACGAAGGCATGGCGGAATTTCTTCGCGATCAGCGCGTGGAAATTATCGCGTCGATGCCCTGCTACTCGGCCAAGAACGTCAATGAGCAGCGCGGCAACGGCGTCTTCGACGGCAGCATCAAGTCGCTGCAATTGCTGAATTCACTGGGCTACGGCACGAACCCGGAACTGATACTCCACCTTGTGTACAATCCGGTCGGGGCCTTTCTGCCGGGCGATCAGGCGGAGCTCGAGGCGGACTACAAGCGCGAGCTGCGCACGCACTTCGGGATTGTTTTCAATTCTTTGTTCACGATCACGAACATGCCCGTCTCACGCTACGCGTCGTGGCTGAAGCACAACGGGGAATACGAGCCATACCTGAAGCTCCTGGTCGATTCGTTCAATGCTGCCGCAGTCGAGGGCTTGATGTGCCGCGACACGATCAATGTCGGCTGGCAGGGCGAGGTCTACGATTGCGATTTCAATGCGCAGCTCAAGATGCAGCTCCGCGAGCACGGCAAGCCGCTCAGCCTTTGGGACCTGGATCCGGCGGCGCTCGAAGGCCGCGCGATTTTGACCGGCGAGCATTGCTTCGGCTGCACGGCGGGCGCGGGCAGTTCCTGTAGCGGCGCCGTTCTTTCCGGCTGATCTGCCACTCACAGTTCCGCTCCACCAACCCTCAGCGCCCATCCGTCATTCATGAAGATTCCAAAATCATTCGTCGCTCTCGTTCTCGCCTGCGCCGCCCTCACGCCTGCCGTCGCGCAGGACAAGGTGGTCGTCCAATACGACTGCATTCCAAACTATGCGAACTGGGGCGGAGTGACCTCGCAGTATTTGAAGGAGACTGGCGTGCGGGTGCCGCCCGACATGAAGGGGAGCTCGGCGACCATGGCCGCGCTCGAGCAGGAGAAGGCAAATCCTCAGGCCGACTGCGCGTACTATAGCGCCGCGATCGGATTCCAGGCCGCGACCAAGGGCCTGCATGCGCCGTACAAGCCAAAGGGGTGGGAAACGATCCCCGCGGAACTGCGCGACCCGGACGGCCTTTGGTGGACCGTCCACAGCGCCCACATCGCCATCATCGTCAACGTGCCTGCGCTGAAGGGAAAGCCGGTGCCCAAGTCGTTCGCCGATCTGCTCAAGCCTGAATATAAGGGCCTGATCGCGTATGACGACCCGACGATTCACGGCACGTCGTTTACGTTTGTTTATGGCATCAACCAGGTCCTCGGCGGCGGGCCCGACATGGGCAAGGGCTTCGACTACCTCAAGGCGCTCGATGCGAACATCCTGAATTATCCGCGCGAGAACAGCTACAACGACGTGCTGCGCGGTGAGATCCCGATCTGGATCAATGCGGACGGCAACGGCCTCAAGATGAAATGGACCGACAAGGCGCCGGTGGAGGTGATCATTCCCTCGGAGGGAACAGTGGTGGCCCCGCTGGTCATGGCTTTCGTGAAGGGCGCGCCGCATGCCGACGAAGCGAAGAAGTATCTCGACTGGTGCCTGGGCGAGAGCGCGCAGAAGACCATGGCCGAGTCATTTTTCCGCCCGATCATGAACGTCAATCTCGGCGAACTGGGCCCCAAGTTTCCGCCTGCCAGCGCGTACCGCAAGGCCGTGGCGCCGCCGCTGAACGAAATGGCGGCCCAGGCCGATGCCGTCAAGGCGCGCTGGGTGAAGGAAGTGAAGGGCAATCGCTGAACGCGCCATGCTGAAACGCTTTGCCGCCATTTCCTCCGGCCCGCTCTTGCTCGGCGTGCTGGTCGTGCTCCTCGTCTGGCCGTTGATCTGCCTGGTCCACGGCAGCCTGCACGAGGGGAATGGCGGCGGCGGGTGGACGCTCGACCACTACACGTCAATCTTCACGACGCGCTCCAGCCGGGTGGCGCTCTTCCACTCGATCTGGATCAGCCTGGGCGTGGCGGCGGCGGCCGTGCTCATCTGTCTCGGGCCGGCCTGGCTCTTCGTGCGCCATGATTTTCCCGGCAAGCGCCTCGCCCGCGCGGTGCTGACCTTGCCGATGTCATTCTCCGGCATCCTGATCGGGTTTCTCTGCGTGATCATGCTCGGTCGGATCGGCGTGGTGCCGCGCTTGATGGAGTGGCTGACGGGAACCGATTATTTTTCCGGTGCCGCCTATCAGCTCGGCGGAATCCTGATCGCTTATTTCTACTTCGAGATTCCGCGGGCGACGTTGTCGTTGGAATCGGCCCTGCGGAAACTCGACCCGCGGCTCGAGCTGGCCGCGTGTTCGCTCGGGGCCGGGGCGTGGCAGCGCTTCACGCTCGTGGTGCTGCCTCAGCTCTGGCCGGCGCTGCTGGCGACGTTCGCGCTGACCTTCTGCGTTTCGCTCGGTTCCTTCGGCGTCGTGCTGATCGTGGCGAAGCGCTTTTCGCTCCTGCCGCTTGAGGTCTTCGAGCAGATTTTCGCCTTCAACCGTTATCCCTTGGCCGCGGCAATGTCAGTCGTGCTGCTGGTCATCGCGTTGTGCGCCAGCCTGACCGCACGCTGGGCCAGCAATCACCTGACCCACGTCCGATGAATCTTCCAGCTTCCATCGAGGTGGCTGCGTTGCCGGTCGAGCGGGCGCGCGAGGCCACCCCGCGTCGGGCGCGCATCTCCACCTCAAAGCGCCTGTTGATCGCGCTGTTGGCCGTGATCCTCTTTGTCGTGATTTCGCCCGTGGTCGTGGTGATGCTCGGATCCTTCCTGAACACATCGTTTCTCGGACTCTCGAGTGAGCAATGGGTGGGCGACGGCAGCGATGCCAATTCTCTGATCACGTTCCAATGGTTCAGCTACGTGTTGAAGCTGTATCAGCCGCAGTTGCTTTTCTCGTTTCAGCTGGCGGTCCTCTCCGTGGTGGTGTGCATTTTAATCGGGGTTCCCGCCGGGTATCTGATCGCGCGGGGCGACTTTCCGGGCCGGCGCTGGCTGGAGGAATTGTTGCTGTTACCGCTTGCGTTGCCCGGCATCGCCATCTCCATCGCGCTGATCCAGGCTTATGCGATCATCCGCGGACGCTGGTATTTCGTGCTCTTCGGCCACCTGATCTACACGCTGCCGTTCATGGCGCGGTGCGTCGCGGGGACGCTGCGTTCCTTTGATTGCGCCGAGCTGGAGCGCGCCGCCCAGAGCCTCGGGGCGGGCCCGTGGCAGCGATTCTTTTTCGTGGTGCTCCCGAGCCTGCGTCATGCCATCACGCTGGGCGCGCTGCTCGTGTTTGCCGTTTCGTTTGGCGAGTTCAACGTCAGTTTTCTGCTCATGACGCCACTCACGGCGACTTTTCCGTCGGCGCTGTATGCGACCTACACGTTCAACAGTTTCCAGGTATCGAGCGCCGCCACCGTGGTTTTCCTCGCGGTCATTCTGCCGGTGCTTGCGCTGATCCAATGGCTCGGTGGCGACGAACTCTCCAAGGTGGAGCAAGGCGCATGATGGCAACCCTCACCGTCCAGGGGTTGAGCAAGACCTACCGTCAGGCCGGGGAGGCCGCGGTCTGCGATTTCACGCATACCTTCGCGCCGGGGCGAATCACGGCGCTGCTGGGCCCGAGCGGATCGGGCAAGAGCACGACCCTGGCCATGATCGCGGGCCTGCTCGAGCCGGACGCCGGTTCGGTGCAGTATGGCGGCGAGGATTTGACGGGCGTGCTGGCGGAGCAGCGGGAGTTTGGCATCGTTTTTCAAAGCTACGCGCTCTTCCCGCACCTCACCGCCCGCGAAAACGTGGAATTCGGACTGCGCGTCCGCGGCATCGGCGCTGGGGAACGTCGCCGGCGCGCGCTGGAAATGCTCGAACTGGTCCGCATCCCGCAGCTCGCGGAGCGCCGGCCGACGCAGCTTTCCGGCGGCGAGCAGCAACGCATCGCGCTGGCGCGCGCGCTGGCCTTCCGTCCCCGCGTTCTGTTGATGGACGAGCCGCTCTCCGCGCTCGACGCGAAATTGCGCGACGAACTTCGCGCCGAGTTGTCGAGGCTGCTGGCGGAACTGGAGTTGACGACGATTTACGTCACGCACGACCAGGGAGAGGCGATGTCGCTCGGTCATGAGCTTGTCATCATGCACCGCGGCCGCATCGAGCAGTGCGGCGCGCCTTCGGATCTCTATCGCCGGCCCTCCAGCCCGTTTGTGGCGGAGTTTCTGGGTTCGGCAAATGTCTTTGCCGGCGAGTGTGCGCAAAACGGAAGGGGGCTGATCGTGCGGCTTCCCTTTGGCGAGCTGGTCGCGCCCGAGGGAACTGCGAAGGGAAAGTGCTGGGCCATGGTTCGCCCGGAGCAGATTGAAGTGACCACCCCGGCCGAGGCCCAGTTCCATGCCCGGGTGGAGTCGGCCTTCTTCCTCGGCGGCCACACCCGGCTGCATTTGCGGGTGGGCGAAACGGCCTTGCTGGCGGATGTGCCGAGTCACGTTCCCATCGTCTCGCCCGAGGCCCTGCCGCTGCGCGTGCGCGACGGCGGGCTCTACGTGAAGAACTGATTTCCCTTTCCGCCATGCCTGATTCGTTATCGATTGATTTGCTGCCGAAGGTCCGGCGCCATGCGATACCCGCTGCGCGGAAACTGGCGCTGATGGGAGGCGCCTACGGCAACGTGCCGGCGCTGCAGGCCTGTCTCGAGCACGCTCGGCTGGCGCGATGTGATGAGTTCGCCTTTCTAGGGGACATCACCGGATGCTGCGGTCACAGCGACGAGATCATCAACCTCGTGCGAGAAAATTTTTCCATTTTTGTCGCCGGCAACCACGAACAGCAGTCGTTCGCGGCGCAGGAGGACTGTGCGTGCAATTATGCGGACGCCGAAGACGGGGCCTGCAGTGGTCGCGGTCATGCTTATTCCCTGCAAACGCTGGGTGACGAAAATCGCGCCTGGCTCGGCACCCTTCCCGAAATCGCCGTGGTCGAAACGGCGATGGGTCCACTGCTGCTGCATCACGGCAGCCCGGCCCAGACCAATGAGTTTCTGTATGAATCCGAACTCGACGAGGATCGGCTGACCGCCTGGCTGTTCCGTTCGGGCGCTTTTGGCATGATCGGCACGCACACCGGATTGCCTTGGATCCGTCACCTGCCCGGGGGACAACTTGCGATGAATTGCGGCGTGGTGGGCAAGCCGGATCACGATGGCGACCGCGCCGTGCATTACGCGACCATCGATTTGAATCCGAGGTCCCCCGTCGAGCGTGCCGCGCGCATCGAGCGGGTCGAATACGATCACGAAACGTGGACCCGGCAGCTCGCCGCCGAGGGCGGCGAGGAGATTTTCATCCAGCCGCTCGTGACCGGCGTTTGGACCGTCGGAGTGGCCAGCCTCCCCGTGGTCGAGCAGCAGAAGCGCGCGTTGATTCAGCAGGCGTGCTGACGTGGCCGGGCGCTGGTCTCAATCTGGATTTGCGCTGCCCCGGGCCAGCATGCGCAGGGCGGCCGGGACGAGACCAGGCACGCCAAGCAGGCGGGGAGCCACGAATCCCATCACGGCTGCGAAGCTCGGATTCTGTTGCGCCCGGAACAGCCGTGCTGCCAGACGGGTCGGCCGGAGTCCGCGTTCGTTGGGCGCGCGACGTGCGGCTTCGTAGTCGCGAGCGAGATTCGGCCGTCCGGCCACAATCAGCCGCGACAGTGCGACCGCATCGGCGATGGCCATGTTCGCGCCCTGGCCGCCAGCGGGGCTGACCGGGTGCAGGGCGTCGCCAATCAGCACCGCACCGGGCGCACCGTAACGCGCGGCGTGGCCCCAGCGACGGCCAATCCTGGTGAACTTCGCGGGAAATTCGGCGGCGTGGAGTTCCACCGGCGCGCTTGCGGCCCGGGCGAGCATGGATTTCCACGCGGCGCCCAGGGCGGCCGTATCCGCAGCGCGGTCCGCTTGGACGACGGCAACGGTTGCCGACCAGGGCCCGGGCACCGGGATAAATCCGACCGCAACGAGTCCGGAAGGATCGTCGCTCGGCGGAATCAGGATGTGGGCGATGTCGCGGGCCCAACTCGCGGGCCAGGGCAGTCCGCAGACAAAGAAATCAACGGGAAATGGCTGGAGTGAAATCTCGATGCCGCAGGCGTCGCGAACGTGCGAGTCCGCGCCGTCGTCACCGACCGTCAAGCCGGCGGAAATCGAAATCGCCTCGCCGCTTTGGCGGTCGCGCGCCTCGACCCCGCGGATCGCACCCGCCTCGGAGATCAGCGAGACGACTTCCACTCCGCGCCGCACTTCCGCCTGACATTGCGCGAGCAGCGACTCGCGGGTCTGATTTGGATTTTCGAAATACGGTTGCACGCCAGCGGTCCGCAAGTTTGCGGGCGTAATGGCCGAGCGCAGTCGACCGCGGAAATCGACGTCAATTCCGCCGACGGGTTGGAATGAATCGCGTTCCCAATCGGCGCGGTCGCGCAAACCAAAGAGCGTCTGGACGGCTGCGGGCCAGAGCAACTCCGGTCGCAGGAAGGGTGGGGGACCGGCGCTGCGCTCAACCACGAGGACGCGCTTTCCGGCGCGGGTGAGAAGTTCCGCGAGTACCACGCCGCCGATGCCACCGCCGACGACGAGAATGTCGGTCTCCAGGTTCACGCTCCAGATT
>JANMQT010000012.1:0-1965 GCA_031370675.1 Verrucomicrobiota bacterium | reverse complement strand
GGAATAAGGGTCGAGGCTAGGACAAGATATCTGATATTAATCTTGGGTGAGCTGCAGGCGTCGATGAAGAGGCGGGCAAGATCTCGGTCGATCCTAACGCAACCGCTGCAGCGCGCGCCCGACCCTTGTTCTCCCTTGCCTGCCGAGGCAATCACCGCGCATAGATCAGTCTCCCGGTCCGGACGCCAGCACAAAGCGCAAGCGACCGGTCAGTCTGGCGCGAGGACAATTGGAAATTTGAGGGAATCCGGGAGCATGCCGCATATGGCGCTTGTCGGCAGGGCGCCTCACGCGTTATCCAAGGCGCAGCCGCGCATGGAACCCCCCTCTCCGGAACTGTTGGTCGTCCTGCCCGTTTACAACGAGCAGGCCAGCGTTCGGAAAGTCGCCATGGAGTTTTTCGAGGAAATCGAAAACTGGACCGAGCGCTTCGTCTTCCTCGCGCTGGACGACGGCTCCACCGACAACACCCCGGCCGTGCTCGAACGCCTGCGGACCCAGCTCGGGCCGCGTTTCGAGATTCTGCGCCACGCAAACCGCGGCCACGGCCAGACCTGCCTCGCCGGCTATCGCGTCGCCGCCGAGCGCGGCATCCCGCTGGTGCTGCAGATCGATTCCGACGGGCAATGCGACCCGCAGTATTTCTTCCGCTTCTGGCGCCTGCGGGACAAGGCGGATGTCATTTACGGCCTGCGCACCAAGCGCGATGACGGCTTCCGGCGGGTCATCGCCAGCATGGTCCTGCGGGTCTTCCTGCTCGTCGGATTCCGGGTCGTGTGCCTCGACGCGAACGTCCCGTATCGACTGATGCAAACGGAGAAGATCACGCCGTTCGTCAACCGCATCGGTCCCGACTTCAACCTCGCCAACATTGGTCTCGCGGTGGCGCTCAAACGCGCCCCCGGCATCGTCCACGCGCATGTGCCGATTCACTTCCGGGAACGGTACGGCGGCGAGCCGAGCGTCAAGCTCTCGCTCTTCGGGCGCAAAGCGGTGGAGCTCTTCCGGAACATCCGGCAGATGCTGGCGGCAGGTTGATTTGCGTGAACTCCCGCTTGCTTGCCGGCCGGCGCGGAACCAATTTCCGCCACTCATGATCGTACTCCTCGGGGGCTCGGGCTATATTGGGCGCGCTTACCAGCGGTTCTTCGAACGCGGGGGCATTCCCCATCGCAGCCTTTCGCGTCGCGAGCTCGACTACACCGATGAGGACCGGCTGGCCGCCGGCTTGCGCTCGCTCGGGGCGACGTTCGTGATCAACGCGGCGGGCTACACCGGCAAGCCGAATGTCGACGCGTGCGAAGACCACAAGGCGGAATGTCTCTTTGGCAACGCCGTATTGCCCGGCCGGGTTCGCCTCGCCTGTGAGACGACCGGCCTCCCCTGGGGCCAGGTCTCCAGCGGCTGCATCTTCAGCGGGACAAGGCCGGGCGGGTCGGGCTTCACCGAGGAGGACGCGCCGAATTTCAGCTTTCGGCAAACGCCCTGCAGTTTTTACAGCGGCAGCAAGGCGCTCGGGGAGGAAGTGCTCGCGGAGGCCGCCCAATGCTACATCTGGCGCCTGCGCATCCCGTTCAATGAGGTCGATGAATCGCGCAATTACCTCGCGAAACTTCTGCGCTACGCGCGGCTGATGGACGCAACCAATTCGCTCTCGCAGCTGGACGAGTTCGTGGCCGCAACGTGGCAGCTCTGGCAGCTCCGCGCGCCCTTCGGCATCTACAACGTGACCAATCCCGGCTCGATCCGCACCCGCGAAATCGTGGAGATGATCCAGCGCGCCGGCGTCTCCCGGAAGCCATTTGAGTTCTTCGCGGACGAGGCGGAATTCATGCGCGTGGCCGCCCGGACGCCCCGATCCAATTGCGTGCTCGACAGCTCCAAGCTGCAACGCGCTGGCGTGCGGATGACCGGCGTGCGCGAGGCCCTCGAAACCGCGCTGCGAAACTGGTCGGCGCAACCGGT
>JANMQT010000010.1:0-2669 GCA_031370675.1 Verrucomicrobiota bacterium | reverse complement strand
AATCTCCGCTGCGCGTGCCGGACGCTCCACGCAGCAATCGCGCCGGTCGCCACCATCGTAATGGCGAGGCCAAAGCTGAATGCCGCCACCATGGCGAAACCGAGCGTGGCACGTTTAAGTTGCAGACAAACCAGCAGTACGGTGAACGCGGCGGGACAGGGCATCAGTCCGCCGGTGATGCCAAACAGGACGATTTGCGGAGTCGTGACCATGCGTCCGGCGAAGCGTTGTTCGATTTCTTGCGCATGGGCGCGTTCGTGCGCGTCCTGGTACTCCTTGCTCTCCTCGTCGGGGCGGTGGTGCCCGCCCTCCCGAAACTCGGCACGGCAGGTGTGACCATGGCCGCCGTGCCCGAGCGTAAGCACCGCATCAAATTCATGCGGCTCGGGAATCGACTCGCGCGACTCGAGGAAGTCCGTCTTCGCGACGAAGGTGAAGGCCTGCCTTGCGCCGTCAGGTCGCGCCGTTTCTATCATGACCTCCTCCGCGCCGGGAAGGGTCGCACCCGGTGCGACGCGCAGGCGGAAGACCGGCGGAACGCCATCCTCGAAAACGCTCAATTCCACTTTTCCATGACCAGGATCGAGAATGAACACCTCGCCATGGGAGTGGGGCTCGTGGCGGTGACCGTGACTGTGGTCGTGTCCGTGCGCCTCGCGAAGCTCGCGCCGCGTCCGGAAAAACATCCATCCGGCAAGTGCCAGGATGAAAACGGCCGAACCCATCTGCAGGTACGGTTCGACGCTTTCCGCATTCCACTGGTTCCCGAAATGAAGCGCCAGCGCGGCCAGCACCCAAATAATGAGCGAGTGCGAGAGCGCCGCCGACAGTCCGAGCAATACCGCCTGGCCGACCGTGCCCCGAATGGCGACAATGAACGCAGCCATCATTGTCTTCGAATGTCCCGGCTCCAGCCCATGCAGAGCGCCAAGCAGGACCGCGGTCGGGATGAATACCCAGAGGTTCGCGGCTCCCGATTGCATAGCGTGAACGAGGTCGGGCATAATGGAGGACCATACCCCCATAGCCCTTGCACGCAATCTTATCTTTACGAAGTCCCGCCAAGGAATAGACTGCCGTCGTGAGCAAAGTCCACCTGCATCCCGAGGAAGAACGCCGCGCCCTGGTGGTGCGGGTCCGGAAAGTTGTCGGCCAGCTCAATTCCGTCGAGCGGATGCTGTACGAGGACCGCGATTGCACGGAGATTCTCATGCAGCTCGTCTCAGCCCGGCGCGGCTTGAAATCGCTGGCGGAAAAGCTGATTCATACGCACACGCAGCACTGCATTGAAGGTGCTCAAAGCCGGACCCTGGGCCAGCAAAAACTGCGGGCTTTGCTCACCGTGCTCAAGCGCTACGTCGAGTAGGCGTCATTTCCAAGACACGTGCCCACTTTGATCCCCTGCAGCCGCACGGTTTGTCTGTAGGAACGAGGGCGAGATTGACGAGTGGGAAAATGCTCTCATTGAGCTCCCATCATTTCACGTTCGCCGAAAAACTGGTCTGGCCTTTTCCCGCCGGACCGTCGAAGGAGAGCTTCGCGTTCCAGTCGCCGGCCATGCCGACGTTGATCTTCGTGCGGTATTGGCCCGGGATATCGCTGCGCTCCACCAGCCCGCCGGAATGCATTTGCATGCCGGGCATGTTCATATCGAGCTCGAACCTTACCGTGCCGGCATCCACCAGTTCGCCGGCAGCGTTGCGGAACTCGATGCCGATTTCGTTGTCGCCATGATGAAGCTGGCCGTCGGTACTCAGCAGCTTCACGGTCAACTCATTGACGGTGCGCGTGGCAAACGGCTGGCCCGAGAGCATCGTGCCGGAGGTCGTTTTTCCGGCGAATTTCTGCCGGCCAAAAAAGCCGCCGACCGCGACGACTAAAATCAGAAGCAGTGCCCACGCCCTCATCGGGAACGCGCGGGAAGGAGTCGCCTGGCTCCGCGGCGCCAGCCCTTCGCCCTCGCGGGCGCCGTCGTCTTCGTCGCGTCCTGCTTCGGGCAACTGGCGACGCCGCCAGATGACGTAGATGACCGGGTAAAGCAGCAGTTCCAGAATCCCGGAGGTCACGACTCCGCCGATCATGGGCGCGGCGATGCGCTTCATCACGTCGGCGCCCGCCTGCGTGGCGGGCGACCACATGATGGGCAAGAGGCCAAACAGAATCGCGCAGACGGTCATGATCTTTGGCCGCACCCGTTCCACGGCGCCTTCCTTCACCGCCGCGTAAAGATCGCCCATGTTTCTCATCCGACCCTCGGCTTTGAACTTGTCCCACGCGTGGTCGAGGTAAAGCAGCATGACCACCCCAGTCTCGGCGTCGAGCCCCGCCAGGGCAATCAGGCCGACCCAGACCGCCACGCTCATATTGAATCCGAAGAGGTAGAGCATCCAGAAGGCGCCGACCAAAGAGAAAGGCACCGCTAGCAGGACGATTAGGGTTTTCGCCACCGAGCGAGTGTTGAAGTAGAGCAACACGAAAATGATGAGCAGCGTGAATGGCACCACGATCTTGAGCCGCTCTTCCGCGGCCTTGAGGTATTCAAACTGCCCGGCCCACTGGATGTAATATCCCTGCGGAAACTGCACCCGCTCGCGCACGCGCGCGGCCGCCCGTTCCACGTAACCCCCGATGTCGTCGGTGGTCACATCTACGAAAACGAATCCCACGAG
>JANMQT010000007.1:0-3413 GCA_031370675.1 Verrucomicrobiota bacterium | reverse complement strand
GTCGTGGCAAAGTGCGCGCCCTCCCATGGTCCTCGAATCCTTCCGCAAAAATCAACGCTGGCTGATGATCATCATCGCCACGCTCGTGATCATCTCCTTTGCCTGGTTCTACAACCGGGCGGACCTCGAAAAGATCAACCGTGACCGGGTGGCCACGATGTACAACCGCCCGGTGCGCATGGCGGACGTCGAGCGCATCCGCAACATGATTGGCCTTTCGCAGCAGCTGGGGATGCGCAATCTCACGAGTCAGGAATTCGCCGATCAGAACTTCGCCTGGAACACCGTCGTCCTCGAGCATGAGGCCAATCGCCTGGGCATTCAGCCGTCGGAAGCCGCCATCGAGGAGGCGATCAAGGGCCTGCCGGGCTTCCAGACCAACGGTTCATTTGATCCGAAGAAATACGGGACGTTTCTCGGCGAGAGCCCGACCCTGCGCGGGTTCAACCAGAAGCAGGTGGAGACGGCCGTGCGGGCCGATCTGCAATTCGCGCGCGTCCGCCAGATGCTCGACGCCGGGGCCGTGGTCTCGAACGAAGAGGTGCGCGCGTTGTTCGACGAGATCAATTCCAAGATCGAAACGATGGTCGCGCGCCTGAAGCTCGCGGATTACACGGCCAGCGCCCCGGTGACCGAGGACGACATTAAGAAATATTTTGAAGATCCGAAGAACAAGCCTGCCCTGCAAAAGGACGCGCGGCGGAAGGTGAAATACCTCACGCTCGCCCTGACCGACGACGAGAAGAAGCTCGCGGCGTCGGAAAAGCGCGTCGTGTTGCAGAAGATCGCCGACCAGATGGAAGCGCTCTCGGGAGCGATGCTGGAAAGCGGCGCCGACTTCGACAAGGTCACCACCGGACTCGGGCTTAAGGAGAAGGTGGTGGAGACGATTGAATTTGATCGCGAGGGACTGATGCGCCTGCCCGAGGCGAACACGCAGGGCTTCATGCAGGCGGCGCTGGCGCTCACGCCGGAGAACCCGGTTAGCGACGTGCTGCAATCGGCCGACACCTTCCAGATCGTGTATCTGAGCGGGTACACCCCGGAGCGCGCGTTAAGCCTGGAAGAGGCCCGGGGGCAAATCACCGCGGCGATCCAGGATGAACGGGGCCGATTGGCACTCGAGGCGAAAGCCAGCGAGGCGCGTGCGCGCATCGCGCTCGCGTTGAAGGAAGGCAAGTCGTTCGCCGACGCGGCGACGGCGGTGGGCTTGAAGGCGGACGCGTTCCCGCCCTTTGCGCTGAACGAACCGAACTTTGAATTTTCCGACTCTTCCCAAATCGTGCAATCCACTTTTGATCTGGCGGCGGGCGAATGCAGCAAGCCGATCGCGACCGCCGACGGCGCGGCGATTGTGTACGTCGTCAAGCGCGTGCCGCCGGAGCCGCAGACGTTTGAAGCGGGACGCGAAGCGATTGCCGCCAGCCTGCGCCAGCGCAAGCAGATGATGGCCGCGCGAGAGTGGCTGCGCGCGGGGCGCGACGCGGCGGGCTTCCAGCAGTTGGTGGAATTGCGGAACTGACGGCGCCACTTGGTGTGCCGCCGGAACCGGCCTAGGCTCCCGCCCGATGTCCCCCGAGGTCGAACAGATCTTTGACGACGGCACCGCGCACCTCGCAATGGGCGAACTGGAGGAGGCGGCGCAGTGCTACCGACGCTGTGTCGATCAGGATCCGGCGTTCTACGACGGCTGGCACGCGCTGGGCATGGCCCTGATGAAAATCGGCCGCTATCCCGAGGCGATCGAAGCGGGGCTCAAGTCCGTCGAGCTCCAGCCGAACGAGCAACTGGGCTGGTCGAGCCTCTCGCTTTTCTACGTGCGCGCCGGTCGAATCGCGGACGCCGAAGCTGCGGGCGCGAAGGCACGCATCCTGGCCTGGGGTGGGAAGGTCGCGAATGAGGACGGCACGATGCGCGATCTGACGCCTGAATGACGGGCGCGCCGGAAGAATTCCCAAGATGAAACTCGTTTCCTGGAACGTGAATGGCATTCGCGCCTCGGCGAAGAAGGGCCTGTTGGAATTCATGAAGAAGGCGAAGGCGGACGTCATCTGCCTGCAGGAAACGAAAGCCACGCCGGATGACCTCACGCATCTTGCCTTTCCGAAGGGCTACGAGGTGTTCTGGAATTCCGCGGAGAAGAAGGGCTACAGCGGCACGGCGATCTTCACGCGGGTGAAGCCGAAAAAGGTGTCTTTCGGGATCGGCGCAGCCGATCACGATCGCGAAGGGAGGGTCATCACGGTGGAGTTCGATGCCTTCACGCTGGTGAACGTTTATCAGCCGAATTCGCAGCGCGGCCTGACGCGACTGGAGTATCGGACGGGATCCTGGGACCAGGCCTTTCTCGCGTACCTGCGGAAGCTCAACCGGCGCAAACCGGTGGTTTTTTGCGGTGATCTCAACGTTGCCCACACCGAGATCGACCTGGCGAATCCGAAGTCGAACCGCCGCAACGCCGGCTTCACCGACGAGGAGCGCACCAATTTTTCCCGGGTGCTGGACGCGGGATTTCTCGACACGTTTCGCGAATTCGAAAAGAGCGGCGGGCACTACACATGGTGGAGCCAGATGAGCGATTGCCGCGCGCGGAACATCGGGTGGCGCGTCGATTACTTTGTCGCGGCCGAGCGGCTGCAACCCGCGCTCAAGCGTGCCTGGATCCTGCCCGAGGTGATGGGCAGCGACCATTGTCCTGTCGGCCTCGAGTTAGGAGCCTGTTGAACTCCTGACATGGCGCTCGCTGCTTACATTGACGGATGCAGCATTTCACCGCGGGGCGATCCGGGAAAATTCCCGTTCTCGTACGTGACCTCGCCCCGGAGAAAGGTGCGGGTGATGACCGCGCGCAGCCGCCGGCCGAGATACGGCGTCTGACGGTGGCGATAATGGAGCGACTCGTTGGTGATGGTTTCGTGGGCGTCGGGATCGACCACGACGAGGTCGGCGTCCTGACCAATTTCGATCGAGCCCTTGCGTGTGGCGAGCTGAAAGCGCCGTGCCGCGTTGCGCGCAAAAAGTTCGGCCAGCCGGGCCGGCGCGATGGGATGCGCCTGGGAGGCGGATTCGCTCAGCACGAGCGGGAACGTGTGCTGGGCGCCAGAGATGCCGCCCCAGATGCGAAAGAAATCCAGGCCGGCCTTCATTTCGGGCGGGGCTGGCGAATGGTCGGATGCGATCCAATCGAGGTCCCCCGCACGCAAATGATCCCACAGAGCGTTACGATCCGCGGCGGGACGCAGGGGTGGCGCGCACTTGGCGAGCGCACCGATGCGCTCGGCATCTTCGTCGGTGAGGATCATATAATGCGGACACGTTTCGCCGGTGACATTCACGCCCCGCTGACACGCCTCCGCGATCAGTCGCGCGCCGCGGCTGGTGCTGACATGGACGACATGGACCGCGCAACCGGT
>JANMQT010000392.1:0-8550 GCA_031370675.1 Verrucomicrobiota bacterium | reverse complement strand
GCGGCTGTCACGATTTTCCTGCTTGTTCAGCCTGCGCTGGTCGCGCTTCGTCAGCTTCCCGCCGTCACGGGCGATCATTTTGTTCTCACGCGTTTGCAGGGCGGTCTCGCGCTGCTGCAGGTTCGCTGCTTCCTTTGAGGTTAGCTGTCCCGATTGCGCGCCCTGGTTGATGCGCCGCTGTTGATTGGCCTCGCGCTGGTTCACTTCATTGATGCGGGGATGTCCCGGATCGACCACGCCGGGGCCACCGGGCGGCACGGGATCCTGGGCGAAGATCAATCCGCTCGCAAAAACGCCGGCGGAGATCGTGAGAATGCGGGGAAGGAGGAGTCGGTTCATGACTGCGTTCAACCCGGCCGCGGTGCGTTGGTCGCGCCCAATCTCGCCAAACCCAGCAAAGATGCGCCGCGCGGCCGCCCCGATGTCCGACACGTTTTGGCACGATTGCTGCATACTGCTTTCTGATGTTTTGGCCACTTACCCGTGTGCGCGTCACGGTCCTCATTTTGATCATGTTTCTGTCGTTTGGCGCCGGCAGATCGACCGCGCAAAATCTGCTGACGAACGGTGACTTCGAGAACATTGGCACCATCACGCTGAACAACGGATTCTCCGCCGTCGGCACCGGCGGCCTGATTCCCGGCTGGACAACCACGGCGGGCTCGGCCGCGAACGCGAACGTTTACATTGCCGCCGCCAACAGTGGGGCAAACTGGATTCCCAATCCGGAGCACGGCACCTATGCGATTCAGCTCGACAGCACCTCGAACAACACGCTGCGCCGGTCCAGCACCATCTCACAGACCGTCACGGTCAACGCCGGGGGAAGCTACCTCCTCTCGTTCTGGTTCAACACCGAGGTGAAGGCTAACCTGACCAGTATCATTCAGACCACGCTTTCCGGCGCGTTCGCCTCGACCAACACCTACAGCACAACCGCGGGGGCCACCATCACGCAGGCCAGCGCGGTCTGGGTGCACGTCACGCAAACATTCACCGCGACCACCTCAGGCAACCTCACCATCCTCTTTAGCGACATCAGCACGTCGGACAGCAACGCGGCGCTCGACGACGTTTCGCTGACCGCCGTGCCCGAGCCTGCCACGTGCCTTGCAGGCGCCTTCGCGCTCGGGCTGGTCGGCTGGCGCGTCCGCTCCCGCCGGCTTGCCCCGCGACTGAATTCCAATGCCATGATTGTCGCGACCGCGGGCCATGCCGGTTTTTCACTTGGCTCCTAAAGGTGACCTTCTCTCGCGCGGTCCAACGCCGCTCCCAGCGGCCGCGGATCGCGCACGCCCAATCGCTCGCTCGCCACTTCGAGCCGGCGGATCAGGTCCAGTACTTCACGGCGCGCGTATGGGCCCCCGGCCGCGCCGCAAAAATGCGTGCGACAGCCGAACGGACGCGCGTCGTAGATGCGGCAGCCCGCCGTCCGCGCATCGAACATCGGACACGCGCCGTCGGTCGGCTCAGGGATATTTTTCCGTCCGCTCGCGCGCCACGCCTTCAGCATAAGCAGCGCCTCCGCGTGCGTAAGCGACGGCACTTCGCCGGTCAGTTTGAAATGGCAGCAACCGGTCCGCCGCTGGCAATCGCGCTCCACCGGCCGCGCTTCGAGGTCGGCATACACCGCGCGCACCTCCGCGATTGCCGCGGAGACCTGCGCAGGGCGCGGGCTGGGCGTCGGATTGCGCTGGCGCATGCGCAAGGCTCGCGTCGATTCACGCGTGATCAAGGTGGTTCGGCCCCGTCTCGAGCCGATGCCAAATGGCAGGGACGACCGTCCCCGGTCGTCCCAAACTCACCGTGGAGGCGCGCCAACCGGAGAAATTTGTCGCTCCGAGATCGAAGTTTGCCATCGCGTCGGGACGACGAGACCCACCGGGTCGCTGCGATCCACTTCTTCCTTCGCATGCTACGCTTGCCGCATGTTCGATTCGGTGACGCCCGCTCCGCGCATCAAGATTTGCTGCATCGCGAACGCGGCGGAAGTCGCCCTGGCGGTCGACGCCGGCGCGTCCGCGCTCGGGCTCGTCTCGGCCATGCCCAGCGGACCGGGAACGATACCCGAAAACCTCATTGCCCACCTCGCCAGGCTGACTCCCCTTCCCGCACTGAGCGTGCTGCTCACTTCGCGCACGACCACGGACGACATCCTCGAGCAGCAACATCGTTGTCGCGCGTCCGTCTTGCAGCTTTGCGACGCGGTGACGCCCGCCACGCGTTACGCACTGCGCAACGCGTTGCCCGGCATCCGAATCATGCAGGTCGTTCACATAACGGATGCGGCCTCGATCGCGGAGGCGCGCGAAGCCGCGAAATTCAGCGATGGGCTGCTGCTCGACTCCGGTCAGCCGCGGGCCGCTCTGCGATCGCTCGGCGGCACGGGCCGCACGCACGACTGGGAAATCAGCCGCGCGATTCGCGCAGCGGTCGGCCTTCCCGTTTTTCTCGCGGGCGGACTCACGGCGGACAATGTCGGCGAGGCCATCCACCGGGTACGGCCATTCGGCGTCGACGTGTGCAGCGGCGTGCGGACGGAGGGAAGGCTTGATCCGGAGAAGCTTCGGGGCTTTGTGACAGCGGTGCGCCAGGCAGAAATCGAGGCTTGCGAAACGGGGTGACGGTGCTTATTTCCCGTTCGCTGGATTAAGCGCGGTTAGCTCAGTGGTAGAGCACTACCTTGACACGGTAGGGGTCACAGGTTCGAACCCTGTATCGCGCAGGCCTTTTTTTGGCGTGTTGGCGTCGCCACTCGACCGCTCGAGATGGCCGGTTGGTTTCGCCGCGATTGCCCGCGGGAGGCTAACGGCGAAAAATTTTCGCCAGGACGAAGCCAATTCCGATGGCCGCCAGAATCGAGGCGGTAGGACGTTCCCGAATATAGGCGGTGCTTCGGGCCTGGAACTCTTCGAGCCGTTCGGCCCCTTGGGTCCTGACGACCTCAATGCCCGCTTTCGCGGCCTCTTGGAAATGCTCCATCGATTTCAGCACCTCGCTCTTTCCCGCCTCGAGGTGACGGACAGATTCAGGCGCTTCGGTTACGATTTGTGGCTCGTGATTCATATACCAATCCTTCGCGTCACCAGCGGGAGTCGGGGCTATGTATTTTTCCTGAGCGTGACGTTCATCGTCGGCAGAATCCGGCTTTCTTTTCGCCCCGTCATGGAGACGATTCTGCGCCTCTGGCTCCACCACGGTTGTGGCGGAGCCTAACGAGGAAAGCAAGTGGAGCGATCGCTAAGCTCGCTTGAGAAAGCCCACCAGGGCGAAGACGAGGAACACGACAAAGCAAACCTTGGCGATCAGGGCGGCGGTGCCGGCGAGGGCGCCGAAACCAAGGAAGGCTGCGATCAGCGCGATAACCAGAAAGACAATAGCGTAGTGGAGCATGGGATTGGGTGTTTGGAGTTGGACTGGCCGGAATTGGGGTGGCGACAAGATGTTGAAGTGGTGTTGTTCAAAGCATTTCGGCTGCGGCTGGATCGGTGGGTGTACCAAAAATGTCTGTGCCATTCCATCCGCAGACGTGGCGAGGGAGAATGTACGGATTTTTCACGCTCAAATTTTTTGGTCGGAGCCTCGCTCGCCCGAAGCCTCACGGGTCCATTTTCGTTGCTGCGATTTTGAAGGCGGCGACCGCGGGGGAGCCGATTGATTGATATGAATACAAATCCAGCAGAGACAACGAATCGAGCCACCACGGACCCAAAAGCGAATCCCGATCCCCTGACGGGCGAGCCGGGCTCACACCCGGTTGGCACAGGCGCGGGAGCGGCGAGCGCAGGCCTGGCCGGCGCCGCCTTGGGCGCCATGGCCGGTCCGGTCGGATCCGTGGCAGGCGCCGTAATTGGCGCAGTGGTTGGCGGTCTCACGGGCAAAGGCTTCGCCGAAGGCCTGAATCCCACCGAGGAAGCCAACTATTGGCGCGAGAATCACGCCCGTCAGCCGTACGCTGCGACGGGGGAATCGTACGACACCTATGCCGACGCTTATCGCGTGGGATATGAGGGCCATTCCAAGTACGCGTCGACCGACGACTCTTTCGAAGTCGCTGAGGCGAAACTTCGTGCGGACTACGAAATGTCCAAGCCGAGTGTCGCGTGGGATAAGGCCGCACCCGCCGCGCGCGCTGCCTGGAGCCGCGGGCAGCGCGATCCGGCTCGTAAAGTCTAACCCCATTCCAATCGCAGCGGCCGAATGCGCCGCCTCGTACACGCCCAAGTGGCTTCGTTGCTCACTTGGGCGTTTGCGTTTCAGAGAAGGGACCAATCATCAGGTCTTAGCTAACCCGAAACGCCGCGAGACTGCCGAGAAAGACGGGTCGACCGTCTGGCGGTTAGCGCGCATCGAGACGCAGCGCCTCTCCTTGGTTTCTCACGCCGAAGTTTTCCCGTTGCGCTGGAGCAGGTGCACAACCCCCGCGCGGTGCACACTGAGAACAAAGACGGACTTCCGACTGCAAAAGACTGCAAAAAGGGACAGGTCTTTTGTGCAGTGCACGCGAAAGCGGTGACGGACGGCGAGCCGGAATTCAAGCACGCATCCGGGCGTGCGAGCGTCGGGCGGAGCGCTGGCCATCCGCATGTTTGGCCCACCAAGGCCCACGACTCGATTCGCCGCTTGCCACGTCAGCCAGAATCGAGGACAACCTCTCTGTTCGAGCGTTTCCCGGCTTTTTTCAGCGCCCGTGCACTTCGATTCGGCCGCCCCCGAAAAAATGCCCCGGCAAACCCATCAGGCGTCGCGACGCGCGAAATGCGGTGGCTTGGTTTTTCTGCTGGCGTGGACCTTCGCAACCCGGGCGTTCGCGACCGGGGGCGACCTCGATGCCGCTTTTGATCCAGGCACAGGCGCGAACGACGTCGTGGAGACGATCGTCCTGCAATCAGATGGTAGGATTATCATCGGTGGGCTGTTCACCGACTACAACGGGACGGCCCGCAATCGGATTGCCCGATTGAATGCGAACGGCTCGCTGGACCCGACATTTGATCCGGGTACGGGCGCTGACAACATCGTGTGGGCGGCGGCCGCACAGCCGGACGGGAAGACCATCATCTGCGGAGCGTTCGCCCACATCAACGGCACGCCCCGCGACAACACCGCCCGAGTGAATGCCAACGGCTCGCTCGATCTGGCATTCTACCCGCCCCAGATCGTGAGTGCCGATGCGACCGTGAGGACAACCGCGCTGCAGGCGGATGGCAAGATCGTCGTAGGCGGGCCTTTCGGCGTCGCGCGCTGGAATGCGAACGACGGCGGCAACGACATCCCCTTTAATACGGCGGTGGGCAGCGGTCCGAATCGAGTGGTGCTTGCGACCGCCCTCCAGTCGGACGGCAAGATTTTGATCGGCGGAGACTTCTCCAGTTTCGACGGCACGTCCGCTGTCCGGGTGGCACGATTGAATTCAACGGGCACGCTCGATCCTGCCTTCAATTCTGGCTCGGGCGCGAATGATTTGCTGCGCGCCGTCGCCGTGCAGGCCGACGGCAAGATCCTCATCGGTGGCGCGTTCACGAGTTACAACGGCACGGCGGTCAATCGCATTGCGCGACTGAATCCGGATGGTTCGCTCGACCTCACGTTTCTTCAGGGCACCGGGGCGAATGATTTGCTGCGCACGATTGCCGTTCAGGGCGATGGCAAGATTATCATCGGCGGCGCGTTCACGACTTACAACGGGGTCGCGCGAAACCATCTTGCCCGGCTGAATCCCGACGGCTCGCTCGACCCGACCTTTTCTCCGGATCCCGCCGCCAATGACACGGTCGTCACCATTGCGCTGCAACCGGATGGCAAAATTATTTTCGGCGGATTTTTTACCGCCTACAACGGCACCCCCCGCAACCGCGTCGCCCGCGTCCTGCCCGTGCCGGGAAAGATTTCTTTTTCGGCGGCCGCCTACAGCGTTGGCGAGGGTGACGGCAGCGCGACCGTAACGGTGACGCGCACGGGCGGCACCGACGGCCGCGTGTTCGCGAGAATCAGCCTGACGGATGTGACTACGTCGCCGGCGGACTATATCTTCACCCCGGCCGCGCTGGACACGTCCTTCAATCCGGTGGGAGCCACGTCCGGCTTCGGTGCGAATTTCGTGCAGACGGCCGCGATCCAGACCGACGGCAAAATCCTGGTCGGCGGATTCTATTTTAATTACGGAGGGATTTTTCGAAAGGGCATTGCCCGCTTGAACCCAAATGGCTTGCTTGATGCCACGTTTGATCCCGGCGCCGGAACCGCCCAGAACGCGGGCGGAAATGCCGTCGTATTCACCACTGTTCTGCAGCCGGATGGCAAGATTCTCATCGGTGGAGATTTCACCGTTTATGACGGCAGCCCCCGTAACTACGTGGCGCGGCTGAATCCCAACGGCTCGCTCGATCCGTTCTTTGATGCGGGCAGCATCGCATCCCAACCCGTCCGGACAATCGCGGTGCAACCCGACGGCAAGATCATCATCGGCGGAGACTATGTCACCTACAACGGCGTTGACCGGACCTTCATCGCGCGGCTGAATTCCAACGGCTCTCCCGATCTAAGCTTTCATCCCGGGGCAACCACCTTTCCTTCTGTGCTGACCACCGCGCTGCAACCCGACGGCAAGGTCATCATCGGCGGAGACTTTCAAAACTACGTGGGCACCACTCGCAACTTCCTCGCCCGACTGAACTCTAACGGCTCTCTCGACACATCCTTTGACTCAGTTGCCGGGGGCGGGGGCGTCGTGGCGACGGTCGCTCTCCAGCCCGACGGGAAGGTCATCATCGGCGGCTCGTCCTTCACCCGGGTAAACTCCGACGGCTCCCTGGATCCCTCCTTCAATCCAGGAAACGGTCCGGCCGGCTATGTGCGGATGGCAGCTCTGCAACCTGACGGCAAGATTATCATCGTCGGCGACTTCCAGGAATACAACGGCGTCGAGCGTGAATTGATCGCCCGGGTGAATCCGGACGGTTCACTGGATCCCACCTTTAACCCCGGGGCCGGCACCAATACTGGATTGCTAATCGTCGCCTTGCAGCCGGATGGAGCCATTTTCATCGGCGGCGGCTTCAGCAACTATAACGGCATCATTCGCCGCGGCCTTGCCCGGCTCGCGAACGGCGACTTCTTCGTCCTCTGGCCGGCCGGCGACGCAAGCAACAAAACGTTCCAACTCCCAATCGTGGACGACCTGCTCCATGAAGCGAACGAAACGTTGACGATCGGACTGGTCCCCGTGTCCGGCGGAGCAACCTTTGGTTTGTTTCCGACCGCCACGCTGACCATCATTGACAACGACAACACGGCGCCCGCGGCCGGCAATCAGGCCGTCATCACGGGCGTGGACACGGCCAAGCCGATCACGTTGACCGGTTCGGATGCCGATGGCGATGCTCTCACGTTCACGGTGACTTCCGGTCCGGCGCACGGTGCATTGAGCGGTGTGGCGCCAAGTTTGATCTATACTCCCGGTGCCGGCTACAGCGGCCGGGACAGCTTTACGTTCAAGGTCAACGACGGACGGGTGGACTCAAGCTTCGACGGCACTGTTTCGATCACGGTGACTACGACATTCGCAAGCTGGCAGCAGGGATTCTTCACGCCGCAAGAATTGGGCGATCCGGCGATCAGCAGCGAAGCCGCCGATCCGGATGGAGATGGCTTGAGCAATCTTCTGGAGTACGCGTTCCATTTTAATCCGCGGCAGGTGTCCAACCTGAATCGACCCTACACCGTGGTGGATCCGAATTACATTTCGCTCGTTTATCCGAAGGCGATTGCCGCGACCGATTTGACCTACACCGTCGAGGCTTCATCCGACCTCCTCAATTGGGCGGCAGTCATTCCCGTAAATGTGATTCTGTCGGATGATGGCATCACCCAAATCGTCAAAGCGCAGGTGCCACTGGTCGGCGGCCAGCCGTCCTTCCTGCGCCTCCGGGTTTCGCATTGAGACGAGGGTGACAAGGCGACAAACCGCGCGCACCGGCACAAAGGGACAGGTCTTTTGTGGGGAAATTGCTGCAGGTTTGCGCGGAGCACCCTGAGAACACACACGGAATTCCGAAGCCCTGTCTGCCAAAATATTTTCCTCCGTGAACCCGTGTGCTTTGTGCGAAATCTAATCTGAACAGAAAAAGCGGGTCGGAAGTACCGTCATGACATTGACCGTCATGGCAAAAAATCCCAACGGAATGAAATGAACTTCAGGCGAATTCAAGCATGACAAAACCTCCCCACTCCCTGCGCGGACTACACCATGTGACCGCGGTGACGGCGGATGCGGCAGGTAATCTCGATTTCTACACGCGCATCCTCGGGCTGCGGCTCGTAAAGAGAACTGTCAATCAGGACGACGTCTCGGCTTATCACCTGTTCTACGCCGACGCACTCGGCAGCCCGGGATCGGATCTCACATTCTTTGACTGGGCACAGGCCACGCGGGCGCGACCCGGGGCGGGCTCGGTCGGCGAAACGGCGCTGCGCATCGTGGGCGATGCGAAAACACTTGGTCAATGGATCGCGTGGTTCGACCAAGGCGGTGTCGCGCATGGGGCCATC
>JANMQT010000383.1:0-1839 GCA_031370675.1 Verrucomicrobiota bacterium | reverse complement strand
CCCAGCTTCACAAACGTGTTGGGATCCGCGACGATCAAGCCGCCGTTCTTCAAGCCGATGAACGCGATGAAAAGCCCGATGCCGCAACTGATCGCGATCTTCAACGAGTGCGGAATCGCGTCGACGATTTTCCGTCGGATGCCAGACACGGAAAGCAAAAGAAACAGCAGGCCCTCCCAAAAGACGAGCCCGAGCGCCGCCTGCCAGGGCACACCGGCGCCCAGCACAATGCCGAAGGTGAAGAAAGCGTTGAGCCCCATGCCTGGCGCGAGGGCGATCGGGTAGTTCGTCAGCAACGCCATGGCGGTGGTGGTCAGCGCCGCGGCCAGCGCCGTGGCGGTGAGCACCGCGCCGGGCGGCATGCCGGTTGCGCCATTCGGGCCCGCCAGAATCTGCGGATTCACCGCGAGGATGTAGGCCATCGCCGCGAAGGTCGTCAGGCCCGCCGTCAGCTCACGCCGGACATCGGTGTGGTTTTCCTCGAGACGGAAGAGGCGGGCGAGCATTGGAGAGTGACGAGTGATAAGTGATGAGTGACAAGCGAGAGGACGATTATTGCTGGCCACTCGTCACGGGCGTTTTCGACGGCGGCGTGGATTCATAATCCGACCAGTGGTTGACGAGCTCATGGACGACGGGGCTGCCGACGGCGTACGCGGCCTCCAGACTAGGAAGGTACGCGGAGAGCGAACCAGCATTTTCCACCGCGAGGCTTTCGGCAGCGGTCATGCCAGGTGGCGGACTGTCGTAATTGCTCGCGGTGCGCAGCACCATGATCCGGTTCCAGTCGATGCGCCCGGCCTTCGCCAGGAACTTGAGCGACTGGAGCGAACCAGAATCCTCCATTGCGGTCATGACGTAATTCGCCTGGCCGTCGGTCCAATAGCTGACCCAGTCGTTTGCCCAGCGGTTGAGCACAGCACCATGCCAGAACGTACTGGCCGAGATCTCGTCGCCCTTGAGCACGAATGCTGGCTTGCGGGCGTTGGGGTGATCGACGTAGCGCGCGCGCAGCTTCTGAATTTTCTCGTCCGCGAATGTTTCCAGCGGTGTGTCCTTGGTGAGTTGAAAGGCCCATTCGCGCAGCCGCCCGTTCAGGTGATAGACCATGTTGAAGTAATCCCCTTCTGCTTTCTTCGGTTTGCCGTAGGGCACCGATTGATCCAGCGGGATGAAACCGGTGGTCCACTCTTTCGGCATCTCGCGGGGGTCGATTTCGTGCGCCAAGTCGCCGTCCACCACCCATTCCGCCCAGGCCGCGCTGCCGAGGCTCGCGTCGGCGGGATCCACGCCCGCGATGCCGTTGATCAGCCAGTAGGATTTCGAAAAATCGAAACGCGGGTCACACCCGAGCGCCATCACGGTAGCCGCCGCGCGCGCCGTCCCGCCGCCGGTGACAATGCCGATAACGGTCCCGTCGGCATTCGCGCGCACGTCGTGAAACGCGACGGGCAGCGGCAGGTGGCGCGTCAGTTTCTCGCGCTCGACCCAAAATTGAAATTCACCGGGCCGATCCCCCTCATCCGCGCCCGGTTCGAATTGCGAGACGATGACCACGCGCGGGTGCAGCACTTCGTCGGCGAAAACAGGGATCGCCACAGAGGCACCGAGGGCACAGAGAAAAGGAACAAGGAGAAAGGAGGAAGGAACAAGATGGATTCCCCACACCCGATCGATTCGTTTTGATTTCATCCGCTGTTTCTCGGTGCTCCCGTTGTCTCTGAGGCCAATCCTCTCCGCCCGACGAACGAAAAGCCCGGGGACGATGGTCCGCCGGGCCTTCGTGAGTCGATCCAAGCCCGATCAGAACTTAAGTTTCACCGTGCCCGAAACTCGGAT
>JANMQT010000367.1:0-1660 GCA_031370675.1 Verrucomicrobiota bacterium | reverse complement strand
ATTCGAAGCCAGTCAAAGCGACTTTCTCCCCTCCCCCCGCGAAGCGGTGGGCAGGGGTCGGGGGGTCTATCGGCGCGTACAACTGTCAACGAATTTGCTGAGCCACCCCCCACTCCCGACCCCTCCCCACCACGCGCAAGGGCGCGTGGAGGGAGGGGTGTGATGACGCGAGCTCCCGTTACCACTTCTCGCCGAAGGGACGTATCTCCAGCTCGAACGTCCAGGCGCTACGCGGCTGCTGATAGAGCAGCCAGTAGGATTCCGCCACCGACGACGGCGGCATCAGCGCATCGGGATCATTGAGCGCGTCGGGTCCCAACGCCTCGATCCGCCGCTGGCGCACCCATTCGGTGTCGACACCGGAGTCGATGATGAGATGGGCGACGTGGATGTTCTTCGGACCGAGTTCGCGCGCGGTCGCCTGCGCCACGGCGCGTAGTCCGAACTTGGCGCTGGCGAAAGCCGCATAGCCCGATCCTCCGCGCAGGCTGGCGGTCGCCCCGGTGAAGAAGATATTACCCTTGCCTCGCGGCAGCATCACGCGCGCGGCTTCGCGGCCGGCGAGAAAGCCGGAATAGCAGGCCATTTCCCAGACCTTGCGGAACACGCGCTCAGTGGTGTCCAGAATCGGGAAGTTGACGTTAGCGCCGATATTGAAGATGCAAACCTCGAGTGGCGCGTGCTTGTCGGCGTCGCCGAGGAAGGAGATGATTTCCTCTTCCTTGCGCGCATCGAGCGAGCGCGCGTGAATGTCGCCGCCGGCCGCCTCGATCTCCTTGACCAGCGGTTCGAGCTTGGCGCCGTTGCGGCGCCCGGCGAATACCGTGAAGCCTTCGGAAGCAAACTTCCTGGCGATCTCGCTGCCGATGAAGTCACCGGCGCCGATCACGGCCACGGTTGCGTTTCTCTTCTGCAAGGCTGTTCTCCGGTCAGGTTAAATCTGTCGCTTTCAAGTCTGCGCCGGTCGTGCCGGGTCGTTATCGCGGTTGCACGCCGTACAGGACTCTCTGCGAGCTTGTGCTTGAGTATCTTGCCGGTCGACGTCGCCGGCAAGGCGTCGAGCACGATGATCTCCGACCGCCGCTTGTACGAGGTGAGTTGCGGATTGACGAACGTCATCAAATCGGCCGACTTCACGGCCGAACCTGCAGCAGCAGGACGAACGCTACGACTTCCTCATTGCCCTCGACCGGGCGGCCGACCACGGGCGACCTTGTCATCGGAGCAACTAACGTTCTTTTTTAGAACTCGTCAATCCAAATCTGGGAGGAGGCATCGCACCCAAGGGCGCAGAACCGCAAGTCAGGCACATGCAAGCAGCACATTCGGAAAAACCCCATTTACAACCGTCGGAGCCCTCGATACTGTTTTAGTGCTAAATAAGAACTGACAGGGAAAAACGACCGATGGCTGATGGCCGCGGGGTAGCGATGCTGGTCGGCGCCGGCGATGCCATCGGCGCCGCGGTGGCCCGGCGATTTGCGCGCGGCGGCTATACGGTTTGTGTCGCCCGTCGCGATGTCGTCAAGTCGAAGGGATTGATCGACGAGGTGAAAGCCGAAGGCCACGAGATTCACGCCTTCAGCGTCGATGCCCGCCAGGAGGCCGAGGTTCAGGCCTTGTTCGCCCGCGTCGAGGAAACCATCGGCCCGATCGAAGT
>JANMQT010000365.1:0-5356 GCA_031370675.1 Verrucomicrobiota bacterium | reverse complement strand
CCAGTCGGTCGCCAATGGCTGGCCGATGATCCTCTCCAGCCTGAAGAGCCTGCTGGAAACAGGCGTCTCGCTGGAAGACACGCGCGAATGGTAGGTGAACCCGGGGAGCGCGGCCGAGCCCTTCGGTGACCTGGTTCGGCTGCGTGAAGCCCGCCCCATGCTCCGCGCGAAAAGGCTCGCCTGTGGAAGCTGCGGCGGGTTTGAATGCCGCTTGTGAATGTCACCACCCCGGGCGGGGGCGTTTCACGTCCGCGCCCCGTCGCGACCACCGTGGCGCCCGTTGCCGCGCAGGCCGCGCCCGTGCCGGATCCGTGCGCCTTGTCGGCCGAGCAACGCACCCTGATCCGCGACGCCGCGGACTACTCGATCCTGATCTATGCCAGGCTGGACGAGGTTGTCGCGGCCTTGCGGGCGGAAGGCTGCGGCGACGTCATGCCGCTGGATCACCTGGAGATGCAGGGCGTCTGCTTCACGCGCGGCGGGCGCGGCTATCTCGTCTTTCGCGGGACGGTGACCGCCACGGACTGGTTCGTGGATGCGCTCGTTCCTCCGTTTTTTCTTTGGCCGCTCCAGCATTTCGGGTTCGGTGTTGGCTGGCTGGCGTTACGCAAGGACGTCAGGCAATGGATCGCCAAGCTGCCGTGCGAACTGCCGCTTTTCGTGACCGGGCACTCGCTGGGCGGCGCGCTCGCGCACCTTGCCGCGCTCGATCTCGCGCAGCAGGGACATCCGATCGCCCACGTCATCACCTTTGGGGCGCCGAAGTTTGCGTACCTCGGCACGGCAAAACGCTTCAACAAACTATCGGCGAACCTCAACGGGGAGACCCTCGATGCGATTACGCTCAACGTGGTCAACAAGCATGATCTCGTCGCGCGGGTGCCGCCGCGCTGGCTGGGCTTCCGGGACGTGGGCCGGCCCATTCAGAATGAAAAGGACGGCCAGTGGCGCTTTACCAACCGGGTGGAGTCCCTCCTGCCCGACCTGGTGTACGACAGCGCGGACCTGGAGGTGCCGCCCGAGCCCTGGGTGATGCGACGGAATGCCGCGGGCCGCTTCATCCTGCCCGGGCTTGCTACCAAGACGGCGATCGACTTTGCGCCGCACTCCCGGAAAATCCGCAATACGATTTACGCTGCGTTTCCCCCGGCGCGCGTGTTGGTGGCGTACCCGCTTCTCATTTGGTACACGATTCGCGCGGCTATGGATCATCCCAGCCATCTCTACCACGGGGGGTTCTTCGACGGGAACGAACACCGGCGCTATCCCCTCAAGCCGGAACCGATACCAGGGACCACGATCGTGATTCTCTTGCTGGTCGCAATCGCCGCGGTCGCCGTACTCGGCTGGCTTTTTTGTCTCCTCCTCGGCGTGCTCCTCGAAAGCCTCCAGCGGGCAAAGGCGGCGCGTTAGTCCGAGGTTGACCCCGCATCGGGCATTTCCGCCGGCGTCATGACTTCTCCTGTCTTTGTGATCACCCAGATCGGTTTCATTGTGGTGACGCTGGCCGTTTACGGCTGGACTTTTCACACCCTGAGCGCGGGGATGTCGGCGGCGGGTTTTTCCGCGGACAGGCAGAAGCGGACGATGCGTTGGTCGCTCGCGGCGCTGGGCGGATGGGTTCTCTTCATCAGCGCCTTTTCCCTCCGGGGATTTTTTTCCGACTTGTCGAATTTGCCGCCGCGGATGGCCATCGTTTTCGTCGTTCCCCTCGTCGCGATCCTCGTCCTGACATGCTCGAGGACGCTGCGGGAAATCCTTGTCCAGATTCCGCCTGAAAAAATCATCCGGCTGCAGGTGTTCCGCGTGTTTGTGGAGATCCTGTTGTGGACGCTGCTTCTCCAAAATCTCCTCCCGGTTCAAATGAGTTTTGAGGGCCGGAATTTCGACATCCTCACCGGGCTCACTGCGCCCGTGGCCGCGTGGTGGGTGGCCCGGAAGAAATGGTCGCCCGGGCTGCTGCTCGCCTGGAACGTCGCGGGTTTGATCCTGTTGCTCAACATCGTCGTCATCGCGATCCTCTCGATGCCCACGCCGCTGCGGGTCTTCCCAAAGGAACCCGCGAGCACGATCGTGACGACGTTTCCGTTCATCTGGCTGCCGGGGCTGCTGGTGCCACTGGCGTACGCCCTGCACTTTTTTTCGCTCCGGCTAATACCATGGCGAATGAAGACGAACCAGTAATCGCCAAGGATTCCAGCCGAACCGTCGGAGGCGCCCGATCGCCGCTGCTCCCGGTCGTCGAGACCGGCAAAAGAGTGGGTGGGTGCGCTGGCGGGATTGAAATCGTTCGTCGAGTGGTGACCGCGTCGGGGCGGCGACAATCAGACGGAAGACCCCCGGGGACGCGAAGTCTTTGGGAGGCACTGACTCCCGTGATTTCTGGGTGCGGATTTTCCTTTTTGCGGTCCGGCGGCTCGGCCTATTCTGGGCCCGGTCCGAGTTTGGGTCCTCGTGTCTTGCGCGAGCGCTTTGCGAAAACCCAGTTAAACGTCTCTGCGGTCAGTCCGAGGTAGCAAAATCCAATGACATCGGTGCAATCACCGGCTCCCCGCGGGGCTGCGGGCCAAGTTCCATCTGGCGACCGCCAACGTTGTGATCCTTCTCGGTATCCTCGTGACGCTGCCGGATATCTGGGTGTTTTTCTCGGCGGCGCACCTGGCCTCCTTCTATGCGGGATGTGGCGCGCTGGGTGCCGTCAGCGTTTACGTCATCAGCTTTTTACTCCTGTCGTTCGGTTACCGGGGCGCGGGCGTTTTCCTGTTCACCAGCGGGGTGTTTTCCGTCGTGGCCGTGAATACGGTCATCACCGGGACGGATTGTGGCATTCAATATTATTTCGTCTCGATCGCCGTCGGCGCGATGTTCGTCTGGCCGCAGGTGCACGCCAGAATGCGGTTCGTGCAGGCAGGCCTGGGCCTTCTTCTTTTCTATGCGGTCATGACTGTGGCCCAGCCCGGCCCGATCGTCGGTCCACCGCTGCCCCGCAACGTGGTCGAGTCGATGCTCATCGCCCATATCGTGGGTGCGTATCTCGCGGCCTTCGGAATCGCTTCGTACTCGGTCTACGTGACCGAACGCGCCGAGTCAGCGCTGGAGCTGGAACGCGAGAAATCCGAGACGCTGCTGCTCAACATTCTCCCCGCCGCCATCGCGAACCGGTTAAAGGAAAGCAATGAACTCATTGCCGACGGCTTCGAAAGCGTTACCATTCTTTTCGCGGACGTGGTCGGGTTCACGCCGATTTCCGACGGATTGCCGCCCGCGCGCATCGTGGAATTTCTGAGTCAGGTTTTCTGTCGCTTCGATTTGTTGGCGGAGAAGCATGGCCTCGAGAAAATTAAGACGATTGGTGACGCCTACATGGTCGCGGGAGGAATCCCGGAGCCACGGGCCGGACATGTGGAAGCGGTGGCGGACATGGCCTTGGAAATGGTTCGCGTGGTCGAGGATCTGGTCACGCCCGCGGGCCAGCCGCTGCATTTGCGCATTGGCATCCACACCGGTCCGGCCATCGCCGGCGTGATCGGGCTCAAGAAATTCACCTACGATCTTTGGGGCGACACGGTCAACACGGCCTCGCGCATGGAATCTCATGGATTGCCGGGTCGGATCCAGGTCACGGCCGAAACATATCGGCTCTTGCAAGATGACTACGTCTTTGAGGAGCGGGGAATGATCGAGGTGAAGGGGAAGGGCCTGATGCCGGTCTTTCTACTGTGCGGAGGAAAGATGGCGGGAACGACCGGCGCGACCGTTGGCGAGCGGTAAGTCAAGCTTACCCAGCGTCTCGCTTGAGGAAGTCTCGACAGCGTGGGTCGACCACTTCGCCGGCCCGTCCCATGCCCGCTTCAAAAACAGAGGCGCGTTTTTGTCGCCGGGTGACCTGCCACTTACTTCGCTTGAAACAATTCGAGCAGGGCGGTCACTTCCGCGCGCACGGCGCCCTTGAGCGTCGGCGCGCGTTCCGGGACCCACTCCGGTGAATGCGGCGCGGGGACGGGCGACTCCTTCTTGCGGGCGGTGGCCAGCTTCTCGGGATCGACCGCGCCGATGTGCAACAGCACCGACGGCACGCCGGCGACTCCGTATTCCGCGAAATCCTCGGACGTCATCTTGGGCGGCATTTCGATCACGGACGGCTCGCCGAGCGCTTTCTTCAGCGCGCCGACCAGACGCATGGTGACCTGCGGGTCATTGTAAACCGCCGGGTTGATTTTATCGGGCACCTCGACGTCGGGTTCACGATCCGCGCCCGCCGCGATGGCCTCGCCCTTGGCGACGCGACGAATGGCGTCCAGCGTGCGCTTGCGAACTTCCGGGGTGTAGGTGCGCACCGAGAGCTGCAGCCGGACCTCGTCGGGAATGACGTTGCCCGCGATGCCGCCGTTGATGGAACCAACGGTGATCACGACGGGATCGATGGGATTATTCTCACGCGAGACGATCGTTTGCAGTCCGAGGACAATGCGCGCCGCCAGGACGATCGAGTCCACGGTTTTGTGAGGGGCCGCCGCATGTCCGCCGCGACCGTGCACGACGATGGTCACGGGGTCCGACATCGCGCGAAAGTAACCAGCGTGGTAGCCGATGGTGCCGGCCGGCATGGTATCGTCATCGTGCAAGGAGAGGGCGAAATCCGGACGCGGGAAGCGCGTGAAGAGGCCGTCCTTCAACATCGCCGATGCACCTCCGAGAATCTCCTCGGCGGGTTGGCCGATCATGACGAGCGTGCCCTGCCAGCGGTCGCGGTGCTCCGCCATCAGCCGCGCCGTGCCGGCCCACGCGGCCATGTGCAGGTCGTGCCCACACGCGTGCATCACCGGGACGGTCAGGCCGCCGGCGGTTTTCGCGATCACCGTACTGGCGAACGGCAGCCCCGTTTTCTCCTTGATCGGCAGCGCGTCGAGCTCGGTGCGCAACATCACGGTTGGTCCGGGCCCGTTCTTCAGAACCGCGACCAGGCCGGTGCCACCGACTCCGGAAGTGACCTCGAAGCCGAGAGTCTTCATCCGCGCGGCCAGGGTGGCGGCGGTCCGGGTTTCCTGAAAGCCCAACTCCGGATTCTGGTGCAGATCGATATAGAGGGACTCGATGTCGGAATAAATGCCGTCGATTTCCGCCGGCGATGGCGTCGTCCATTGCGGTTTGGCCGCTCGCGCCCACGGCACAATCGCGGTGATGAGGACCGCAACGGCAAAAGTCCGAACAGGGTTCATGGCAAACCTCGGGTGGGGCGGCGAGCGCTGAATCCGTCTCGTCGCTGCGTGGCAGTTTTTTGATTAAATTCTTAGATGCACCAAATGTACCAAATTTTCTTGAGGAGGTCGGACCAATTCATCGACTTGTTTCAGTC
>JANMQT010000152.1:0-2112 GCA_031370675.1 Verrucomicrobiota bacterium | reverse complement strand
GCTTTGGAGCGGGCGGGGGGCCGGCGAAAAGATCCGGCTCGTCGCCGCGCCTGACGACCGCGAAGAGGCCGTCTACGTGGTGGGCGACCTGCACCGCCTCAAGCTGGAGACCGGCGTCGCCTGGGAGGATTTTGCCGTCCTCTTTCGCACGAATGCGCAGTCGCGCCTGATCGAGGAGGCCATGCGCGAGCGCGGGATTCCCTATCGCGTGGTGGGCGGACAGAGCTTTTTCGACCGTCGCGAGGTGAAGGACGTCATTGCCTACCTGCGCCTGCTGTTGAACCCGGCGGACGACGTGAGTTTGTTGCGCATCATCAACGCGCCGCCGCGGGGCATCGGTGAGACCACGGTCGCGCGCGCGCTCGAGTTCAGCATCAAGCACCAGACCAATCTGCATGCGGCCCTCTCAAACGCGGAATTTACCGCGGGCGTTTCGGCGAAGACGCGTGGGGCCATCGGCGAATTTCTGACGCTGCTCGATCGTTTCGAGGCGCGGATGTTCGCGCCGCTGGTGGACCGCGCGGAGGTGGCGCGAACGTTCCTGGACGAGAGCGGATTCATCGCCGACCTGCGAAAATCCTGCCGCACGCCCGAGGAAGCGGACCGGCGCGAGGAGAGCGTCTTCGATCTCCTGCAGGATCTGGGGAGGCACGGTGGCGCGGCCGGTGAGAAGGGATTGCGTGATTTCATCGATCGACTGAGCCTTGAGAGCGATCGCGAGGAGGAGACGCCAGAAAGCGGACATGGCGTGACGTTGATCACGCTGCACGCGGCGAAGGGACTCGAGTTTCCGCACGTGTATGTGCTGGGGCTCGAGGAAGGGCTGCTCCCGCACGAGCGCTCGCGCGCCGACGGGACGATCGACGAGGAGCGCCGCCTGCTCTATGTGGCGATCACCCGCGCGATGGCGCGATTGACCCTGACGCACTGCCGCACGCGGTTCCGCTATGGCCAGGCCCTGCCGCGGCAGCCGAGTTCATTCCTGCGCGAGCTGGACGTGACGCATTTGGAGTTTGTAGATTTCGCGAAGGAGCTGGCCAAGCCGGCCACGGAGCAGGCCGCGAAGAGCTCGTTCGCGCGCATGCGGGAAATTTTGGGGAACTAGACCGCGGCGGACTGCACACCGCGGGAAACTCGAAGATCGAAATTCGAAATTCGAAGCAAGTTTGAAGAGGTTTGAATCGAGAAAAACTCGAACCGTGGAACACGTACTCTCCATCCTTTGCCGCCTTCGTCGCCCGACTCAGGCGCCGCTACCCGTGCGCGGCCTGACCGGCTGTCTCCGCCCGCCCCGCGGGCTCCGGCTGTCCTCTGACCTCTGCCCTCTGTTCTTTGACCTCTTGTTCTCTGTCCTCTGCCTGCCTACGACTGCTGCAGCCACGAGCGGAAGACAAAGAGCGACCAGCGCTGGGACCAGCTCACCGGGCGGACGCCCGCCATCGGCTTGGTCGTGTCGGCAAACAATCCCTGCCACTCCTCGCGGAACCATTTTTCAAACGGAAAACTGAACCCGCGCTTCGGGGCCTGCGTGACCCAAAGGGGAATTTCCGGCACCGCTTCGACCAGCATCGCTTTATTTGCCCGGAGACGCCGTGCGGCGGGAATGCGCGCCAGCACCTCGATTAGCGCGCGATCCACCAGCGGCACGCGCAGCTCCAGTCCCCACGCCATGCTCGCGACGTCGCTGTCGCGCAGCAACTGGTTGCGCATGTAGTGCGACAGTTCGTGAACGCTTACCGCGTCGCGGACGTCGGCAAGATCCGCGGCGCGCGCTGCGGCGGTCGGTACCGAACCCGGCGCGAAGTGGCGGGCGAGGGCCACGGCGTCGCGGCGTGAAAAGATGCCGCGGGCGGCGGACATGGCGGCATCAACCGTGGGCTCCTCCGAGAGAAAATCACCAAAGCGACCCGCGCGCGACGACCCCGCCAGATTGCGCAGTGTCGCACCCGCAATCGACCGAAGTGGACCGATCGCCCGCGCCAGGCCGATCATCGAGGGCACGCGCCGGAAACTTGGGTAACTGCCGAAGAGCTCGTCCCCGCCCAGACCCGACAACACCACCTTGGCGCCGTGGGCGCGCGCCACCTGCGAGACCGCGAACGTATTAAAACC
>JANMQT010000148.1:0-5454 GCA_031370675.1 Verrucomicrobiota bacterium | reverse complement strand
GGCCTCCCGGCGTTGCGCGGGAGACCGAGATCACGAAGAGTGACGCACATGCTGACGGAACACGAAGCGCTCGAAAAGATTCTCGCGGCGGTGCGACCGCTGGCGGTCGAGTCGCTGACGCTGCGTGGCGCGGTGGGACGCTTCGCCGCGGCGGATCTCGCGGCCACCCTGGCGAGTCCGCCGTTCGATAATTCCGCGATGGATGGCTTTGCCCTCGCGTTCAGCGGCGCCGAGGCGCCAACCGGCGCGCGCTTCCGGATCATCGGCACGCAGGCAGCCGGGCCCGACGCCGGGCTCGCGCTCGCCGACGGCCAGGCCGCGCGCATTTTCACCGGAGCGCCGCTGCCCGCGGGAACGACCGGCGTGGCGATGCAGGAGGGTACGCGGATCGAGGGTGAGACGGTGACGTTGACGGACGCATGCGCGCGCGATGAATTCATCCGCCGCGCCGGTGGGGACTTGTGCCTGGGGCAACGCATCCTGGCGCGCGGCGAGCGCCTGAATCCGCAGCGCGTGGGCCTGCTGGCCTCCCAGGGTCTCGCATCGGTGGACGTCTTCGCTGCGCCGCGCGTCGTAATTCTCAGCACGGGCGACGAGCTGGTGCCGCCCGGTCAGCCGCTGGGGCGGGGACAGATTTACGAAAGCAATGGCGTCCTGCTCGCCGCGCTGGTCGAGGCGTCCGGGGCGACCGTGGCGAGCGTGCGGTCCGCGCGCGACGACGCGGCGGCGCTCGGGGCGGCGATGCAATCGGCGCTGGCGAGCGCCGAGGTGCTGATCCTTTCGGGCGGCGTGTCGGTGGGCGACCGCGATTTTGTGAAGCCCGCGCTCAAGCAGCTCGGGGTGGAGACGAATTTTTGGCGCGTGGCGATCAAGCCCGGCAAACCGTTCCTGTTTGGTCGCACGGAAACCGGCGCCCTGGTCTTTGGGTTGCCGGGAAATCCCGTTTCGAGCTTCGTGACCTTCCTGCTCTTCGTGCGGCCCGCGTTGCTTCGGATGATGGGCGCCGCCGACGTGGCGCCCCGTGCGTGGCCAGTCCGCACGGAAGCGCCGCTGGAAAACCGCGATGCGCGTCCCCATTACGTGCGCGGCCGGGTGGAGGGCGGCGCGTTTCATCCACAGGGCCGGCAGGAATCGCATGCGCTCTTTGGCTTGAGCCGCAGCGACGCCTTGGTGCGGGTGGCGTCCGACACGCAAATTCCGGCCGGCGCGATGGTGGAAGCGATCGCGATTTGAGCGGATGGGCCACGGCCCGCCAAAGCTGCGATTTTTCCAGCGGCCTTGACAGCCGCTAAGGCCCGCTGATCGTCAACGACGTTAACCATTGGCTTTCCCAAATCGTATGCCAGTCATTCAACCCAAGCGCGGCGCCCCGCGATGCGCCCCGACGGCGGAGACGGAGGAACTCGCTGGCATTCTGATGCTTATACAGCGCAGATTTCTCGTGAATCTCTCGCGCGAGCTGGGTCGGGGCAACGTTTCCTTCGTGCAATTCTTCCTCCTGACGGCCCTCGTACAGGAGGATTCGATGACGATGTCGGAGGTCGCGCGGCGCATGGGTCACACCACGGCGGCGGCGACGGGATTGGTGGACAGGCTGGAAAATCTCCACTATTTGGAACGCGCCCATGCCACCGACGATCGCCGAAAAGTTCGCGTCAAGATCACGCCGAAGGGGGTCGCGCTCGTGACGCGGATCAAAGAGGACGTGATTCAGAACCTGACCTCCATCATGACGCATCTCACGGCGCCCGAGCGCCGGGCTTGGCTGCAGATTTATCGCAAGGTCCACGTGCTCTGCCAGAGCGCGGACACCCAGACAATCCAATCATGACATTCGCTTCCCGCTTCCCCTGCATGCTGGTGGTTGCCGCCCTGGCAACTCTCGCGACGAGTCCCCTGAACGCGGCCGATCCGGTGCCGACGGCGACGCCACTGCCGCCCACGGCGACGGATCTCCCCGTCACCAGGGCGTCGCCGAAGAAAAAGGTGAAGACTCCCTCGGGTTCGAGGAGAGATGACACCGGTTACTACGCCCAGAATTCGTCCGAGGGCTATAAGACGGGCGCTCGCTCGCTCACGCTGGATGAAGCGGTCCAACTCGCGCTGAAGCAAAACCCAGACATTCTCAAGGCGCTGCAGGACATCCAGCGGACGAAGGGTCAAATTTTCCAGGTCGCCGCCCAAGGCGTGCCGAACCTGATCGGCACGGGAAATTACCTGAACACCGACAACAAGCTTCGCCAGGGCCTAAGCTCGAGTTCCGGCAACACTACTTCGCTGTTCGTTCCACTCATCGATCCGCAGACGGGCGTACAAACCGGAGTGCTGGATCTGAACAGGCTTTCGTCTGGGTCGGGTTCGAATTCGAGCCTGAACAACACCTACCTGCTGAACATCCAGCTCCGGCAGCTCATCTACAATGGCGGCGCGGTCTTTGCGGCGGTGCGTGGCGCGAAGCTGACCGCCGACAATTCATTCTACCAACTGCGGGAGACGGTCGAGACGGTGGTGAACAACGTGAAGACGCAGTTCGCGAACATCCTGCAAAACGAGGCCCTCATCCGGATTCAGGAGGAACAGGTCGCGTTGCTGGCCAGCCAGCTCAAGGATCAGCAGAACCGTTTTTCCGCCGGCACGGTGCCGCGGTTCGACGTCCTGCAGGCGGAGGTCGCGCTGGCCAACCAGCGGCCCCTGTTGATCAATGCGCAGAACAATTATCGCATCTCGCAACTTCAGCTCTCGCAGACGCTGGGTTACGATTATGTTCCCGGACGCGATGAGCGCCCCCCCTTCCGCGTGATCGGCCAGCTCGAGGTCATTCCCTTCAACATCAACATCGCGGACGCCGTCGCCATCGCCGAGAAGTATCGTCCCCTGCTCCGACTGGCGCGCCAGAACGTGATGATTCAGCAGGAAAATGTGAAGGTCCAAAAGGCCGGTTACCTGCCCACGATCAACGCCACGGCGAACTATCTGCTGCAGAACGATCGCCGCTCCCAGGATCTGAGGACCACCGACAACGGTTACACGCTGGGCGGTAACATCACCTGGAACGTCTTCGACGGCGGGTTGACCTACGGCAAGGTGCGACAGGCTCGCGCTGAAATGTTGCAGTCCGCCGTCACCTACGAGGACACGCGACGCAGCATCGGCCTCGCCGTGCAGGACGCGTTGTCCCGCCTGCGGCAGTCGCTCGAACTCGTCAACAGTCAGCGCGAGAACGTGGGCAAGGCGCTGGAATCGGTCCGCCTCTCCCAGGCGCGGCTCAGCGCCGGCGCCGGCACCCAGCTCGATGTCCTCAACGCCCAAGTGGCTCTGTCGCAGGCGCAGGTGACCGAATTGCAGGCCCGCTACAGCTACACGGTCGCGCTCGCCGATCTGCGTCGTGTCACGGGCACGAGCTCGGTGTACGTCGACAATTTTACCGACCCGGTGGTCCGGCGCGATTTGATCGCGGGCGTGACGCCGAATCCGCTGGTGAACAAGTACGCCAACCGCGGCCGGATCAGGCCGTTGCCGGAGAAGATCGACGCGGAGAAGCCGACCTACAAACTGCCGACCTTTGGTCCGCTGACCCCGATGCCGCTGCCGCTGCCGACGACGACCACCAGCGGTAAGTAAGCGCGCGGACGCGGGTGGAGGCGCTTGATTTGGCGCAGGAAGCGCGGACTTCAGCGTCCGCGTTTTTCGTTTAGATTCAGCTCCCTGAAGTCATGACCGCCCTCGAACAGTTTCCCGCGCTGAGCGCGTTTGGCGATCGCCTCCAGCATGGCTTTGTCGGCCGAATCGCTGGCCTCGATGTGGATCTCGATCGCGAAGCGGCGCTGGCGCGGCTGACCGACGTCCATCGGGAGGCGCGCGGGGAACTGGGCTTGGCCGAGGCCGCCTTCGTGACCGCGAAACAAGCGCATGGCTCGGGCATCGCGGTGATTCCGCACGGGGTCACGCCTCCGGTTGAGCCGATCGAAGGCGTGGACGCCCTGATCACGAATCAGCCGGGCGTCTGCCTGGGAATTTTCGTGGCGGACTGCGCCGCCGTGTATTTGTATGATCCGGAAAGCGCCCTTATCGGGCTGGTGCACAGCGGCAAGAAGGGAACGGAGTTGGGCGTGGTCCGGGAGACGATTTGGCAGATGGAACGGATGGGTGCGGACCCCGGAACGATCATCGGCCAGATCAGCCCCTGCATCCGGCCGCCGCATTACGAGATCGATTTCGCGGCGGAAATCGCCGACCAATGTCGCCGGGCCGGCGTGACGCAAATCCACGACGAGGGAACGTGCACGCACGAGAATCCCGGGGCGTATTATTCGTATCGCCGGGAAAAGGGCCGGACGGGGCGGATGCTGGCGATGCTCGCCCTGCGCTGAGCACGGGGCGACTTGCCTCGGGCGGCATTGAAAACTAGCCTCGCCCCATGGACCTCGATTCGCTGCGTGGGAAGATCGATGCGCTCGACGACGCGCTGTTGCGCCTGCTCAACGAGCGGGCCGGGCACGTGCACGAGATCGGCGAGCTCAAGCGCGCAGGTGGACTGGAGATTTACGCGCCGGAGCGCGAGGAGCAGGTGCTCAAGGCGCTGACCGCGCGCAACGAGGCCATCGGCGGGTTGGTCAACGAGCAGGCGGTGCGCGCGATTTACCGGGAGATCATGTCGGCCTCGCTCGCGCTCGAGAAGGACCTCACCATTGCATATCTCGGGCCCGAGGCGACGTGGACGCACCAGGCCGCGCGGAACAAGTTCGGAACCAGCGTCCGGTATGCGCCGCAGTTCAGCATCAGCGACGTCTTTGAGTCGATCGCGCGCGGCCGGGCCGACTACGGCGTGGTGCCGATCGAGAATTCCACCGAGGGCGCGGTGAACCACACGCTGGATGTCTTCATCGAGAGCGACCTGCGCATCTGCGCGCAGCTGGCGTTGAAGATCGAGAACAACCTGATCGCGCGCGTGCCGCGGGAACAGATTCGCCGGCTCTACTCACACCCGCAGGTGTTCGGTCAGTGCCGGCAGTGGCTGCGCGTGAATTTCCCGAAGGCCGAGCTGCTGGAGGTGTCGAGCACGGCGCGCGCCGGTGAACTCGCCGCCGCGGCCGACGACGCGGGCGCGCTGGCGGGTCGCATGGTGGCGGAGCTGCACGGGCTGACGGTCCTCGAGTCGAGCGTGCAGGACCAGGTCAACAACGCCACGCGGTTTCTGGTCATCGGCCCGCGCGATTGCCCGCCGACCGGCAAGGACAAGACCTCGCTCATGATCGGGACGCCGGACCAGGCGGGCTCATTGTTCCACGCGCTCGAGCCGTTTCGCACCCACGGGTTGAATCTCACGAAAATTGAGAGTCGCCCCTCCAAGCGCAAGCCCTGGGAGTACGTGTTCTTTTTGGATGTGGATGGTCACCACGAAGATGCCGCGATGAAGGCGGCCCTGGCCGAGGTGGCGGGGAGATCGACGCTGGT
>JANMQT010000294.1:0-8282 GCA_031370675.1 Verrucomicrobiota bacterium | reverse complement strand
AGGACAGAGGACAGAAGGGCTTGACGAATCGTCACGTTAAACATAATTTTACCACATGACCAAGACGATCGCGAAAATCGGCAACTCCCACGGGCTCATCTTTGACGCGGCCTTGATGGATCTGGCGCGGCTCAAGGCCGGAGACACGGTGACTGTTTCCGTCCATGAGGGTGGCTCGATCGTGCTGACGCCCCTGCGCACGGTCATCGGACCGGTGAAGGCGGCGGAGACCGCGCGGCGCGTCATCAAGAAGAATGCCGAACTCTTCCGCCGGCTGGCATGAGGCGGCCGTTGTCGCATCCCACGCTGGAGGCCGTGAAGGCCATTCATGCCGAAGTCTTGGCGGCACACGGTGGCTCGGCCGGCTTGCGTGTTGAGGCTCTCCTGGAGTCGGCGGTGGCGGCGCCCCAGGCGACGATGGCAGGCAAGCCGGTCTTTTCCAGCCCGGTGGAAATCGCCGCCGCCTATCTTTTCTATCTGTGCCGCAACCACCCATTTGTGGACGGCAATAAGCGCACCGCGCTCGCGACCTGCCTGGTCTTCCTCAGCGAGAACGGACTGCTCCCAAACGAGAAACTCGACGCCGATGCGTGGGAACGGTTGACGATGGATGTGGCCGCGAGCCAAATCGACCGGAAGCAGACGGTGGTGCGACTAAAGGCGCTCCTCCGGAAGGGCAGATGAGCAAAGGAGGCGCGTTGCGCCGATGGACTCAGGCCGGCACGCAGTGGCCGAGGTCCAGCGCCGCCGGCTGCTTTGACGACGGCTCCGGACGCGAAGGCTCCAGATGCTCGGTCACGCTGTCCGCGATCCGCTCGGCCCAACGGCGATAGAGAGCTGGTCCCGGATGATACCCGTCGATGGCGAAGTCCTCGGATTTTGCGGGATATTGCAAGGGCACGTAACAAAACCTCTCGCTGGCCTGAACCCACTCCCGCAACCTGGCGTCCAGGCGCTGCGCATATTGTCCCAAATACCATCTCAGCGGTTGTGGCATGATGGGCAGGGTTTCCACCGGCGGCAGACCGTTAATGACGATGGTCTCCACTCCCGTCTGCCGGACAATCCACTCCACCAGAGCCTGGTAGTCTTCGATGGATTGATCCACCGAACGTTGCGTCGTCACGTCATTGACGCCCAGTGAAGTGACCAAAACATTTGCCGGGCGCAGGGCGGTCGACTGGACGAACTCAAGCGCCTCCCGCGTATCCACGCCGGATTTGGCCACCAGTTGCCACGCGACCGGGCGACGCATCTTCCGGGAAAGAAAGCGGCTGGCCTGCACGGCGAGACTGTCGCGCAGCCGGTCCACGCCCACGCCCGCCGCGGAAGAATCACCGACGTACAGAACCCGGAGCGGCTTGGCGAATCTCAAACGTCCCACCATGCCGCCCCGCCGTCCCACGGCTTCCGGCAGACGGATGGCGGTCCGACGAACCATCAGACTCTGCCACGAGAGCAACGGACCCAGCGCGATTTTGCAAAAGGTGATCATGAGCGGGAGGCGTTTTTAGAGGATGCTGGCGCTCATACGTGAATATTTCGTTCGGGTAGGCGGGGTTGCGCTTCGGTATTTGGAAGATTCTTTGGCGCCCGCGGTTTTGCTGAACTCACGCTGAGGCCCTGAGCCGCAGAGAAAGGCAGAAGGGAGAAGGAAACAGAGGACTGAGGACGGACGACAAAAGTCAGAAGGGTTTCACCACGAAGCTCACCAAGATCACGAAGGAATGAGAAATACGAGAAACAGGAAGGAAGTCCTTACGGTTATTCATCGGCGCACGGCGCCGATGAATGAAGTTTTCCGGCATTGTCCACCGTCGTGCCCTTTGGGGAAATTCGTACTTCCGCCCCGCAGAAAATATTGAGGCGAATATCAGTGGCGGTTCCAGCGAGTCAGGTCTTTCCTATCATCATGATCGACTCCGTTCTGACTTACAGTCTGGTGGGCTATAACGAACACGTTGAGCCGCGACTTGGCGTGTACCAGACGGTTTTCGTGCAGGATCGCACGGTCGTCGCAACCATCGCCCTCTCGTCGTACTCGCAAGGATTGGAAAACGGGCAGGCGGGTTCGGCGGGTGGCTTTATCCAGAAGGCCGGCATCGTTGTCGGCCCGAACAAGACCGACAACCTCCCGCTCGATCCCAAAGACGTGAATCGCACGCAAATTCGAATCGAGCATTGCGCGTATGTCACTTTTTGCCTCGTCATTGCCGTCGCGGAAGCGCGGGCCACCGCCACGGTTTTTGTGGCGGGCGCCAGTGGCTTGCTCGGCGAAATGAAAACCAAGTCAGCCTACCTTTATGACCCCGTCACCGGCAAAATCAGGGGGATTCATCACGTCACTTTTCCGTCCGGCAAGCGAGCACCCAGTGACGAACTGATCCAGCGGCGCATCCGCGCGTGTGCGACGGAGGCCTGGGGCCTCAAGCCAGGCCAGCTCGGTGTGGCGCTGGCGCGGAATGCGAAAGTGGATTTCGGCAGTGCGCTGGCCTACGACGCAAAAAGCGGCCGCGTGCGCACCACGCATCGGCCGAATTTTGGTGCGTTGCGGATGGCTGCGCCGATCGGTGAACCGCGGAGTGGAAAATCGAAAGTTGAAAAACGGTAACGCGGGTGGGGAAAGGGGGTCGGAACGGAAATCTTGAGACTTCCGACAGGCGGCACTTGTACTCGATGGTCATGGCAACTTCACCGCACAAACTTGGGTGACACCGGATCGCAGAGGGCGCGGAGGACGAAACCCGCATCAGGGCTTGGCAACGTGGCTTCCGTATCGCGGAGGCTTTTCCTTTACCCCGAAGCCAATCTGCGGTTTCGGTGGATCGGGCGGCGGTTTGATTAATGGCTGAAGCTCGCGCCAGATGACGCGCAAGGCGTCGTCATGCTGGAGCAGTTTGGCATCCATCTGGGCAAGTTTTTTTAGCACGTCGGCTTGGGCCCACAGCAACTCGCGCTGCTTGACGAAAGCCCGGACGACGTAAACGCTCAAGCGAACCGCGTCAGGACTGTTCAGAACGCTTGCTGCCATCAGAGCGCCATGTTCCGTGAAGGCGAATGGCCGAGTACGGGAGAACTTGAGCTGAGAAAGGTGGTCACAATTTGTGACCACCTCCGCCTTCTCGTCATCGGTCAATTGAAAGCGGAAGTCCGCTGGGAATCGGTCGGCCTTGCGCTTTACCGCCTGATTTAGGGCTTTGTTTGGAACGCCATAAAGCGCGGCAAGATCAGAATCAATAATCACATTTTGTGCCCGAACGGTCAGGATCAGCGATTCGACTGGCTTGCGCGGTTGCATACGTCCAACTCACTTCCGGGAGTCATTTAACCACAACTGAACACGAAGGAAGCACGAAATGGGGAATCGAAGGTCGAGCGCCGCGGGGGCGGAGGGCGGAGTGTTGAGGCGACGGTTGAGGGCCAAAGGCCCGAGGACAGAGGACGGAAGACATCGCGATGCGCGGTGCTGGGAGGAATGGAACCGGCTAGGGTGAGGGACGGAGCTTCGAAACGGAGAGACCTCACCAGCGGATGCCAGCGCAAATCCAAAATGAAAAACCGGGCCGCCGTTATGCGGTGTTCCTGAGCTATCGGCATGCCGACAACAAGGAGCCGGGCCGGCAGTGGGCGACTTGGTTGCATCAACTGCTGGAAGGCTATGAGATCCCGGCGGATCTGGTGGGGACGAAGCACAGCAAAATGGAGGCAATCCCGGCGAGCTTGTATCCGGTGTTCCGGGACGAGGAGGAATTGCCCGCGGATGCCGACCTGACGCGCAACATCCGGCAGGCGCTCGAGAACAGCGCGCTCCTGGTCGTGCTCTGCTCGCCGCGAGCCGTGGAGTCGCGCTTCGTGGCGGACGAGATTCGTTATTTCAAGGAGTTGGGGAAAACGGACCGCATCCTGGCGTTGATGATCGATGGCGAACCGAATGCCTCGGACGATCCCGGGAAGGCGAGGCTCGGGATTCCGCCGGAAGCGGAATGTCTGCCGGAGCCGTTGCGCTTTGGCGTGGCCGGGGAGGACGGGAAGATTGACTGGAACCAACGCACGGAACCCATTGCGGCGGACGCGAGACCGGGTGGCCAGCCGGTGCAAGGCTGGACGACGGGAGCGGCGTATCGCGAGGCGTTGCAGAAAGCGGGCGAATCCGGGGAAAAGGCGATCGCGGACCAGGTTCGGGAATACGAGCAGCGGCTGGAGCTGGCCGCGCTCAAAGTGGTGGCTGGTGCGTTGGGCGTGCCGCTCGGGGTCTTGACCCAACGGGACAAGGCGATGCAGTTGCGGAAAGCGCGACAGCGGGCGCGAACCTTGAAACTCTGGCTGGCCGCGGTGGGAGTGCTGGCACTGTTGGCAGTTGGGGGCGGGATCTATGCCCGCATTCAGCGGCAGGAAGCCATTGCGCAAAGGACGGTGGCAGAAACTCAGCGCCAAGAAGCGCTCAAGACTGCCAGCGCGACGGATTTTGCCATTGCGGACTTGAAGCACCAGGGCGGTGATACTCCGGCGGCTTTAGCCTACCTGTCGCAATCGCTGCAAAATGATCGGGCAAATTTTGGCGCGGCTTCCCTGCTGGTCTCCTTGAGTCGGAATCTTCCCTTTCCAATCCGTAAACTGTCCCATGCCGGAAATGTTTATGCCGCCAGTTTCAGTCCGGATGGGAAGCGGATCGTCACCGCTTGTTGGGACCGTACCGCGCAAGTTTGGGACGTCATAACCGGAAAGCCGGTGGGTGAACCGATGCGCCATGATGACATCGTTTTTGGCGCGAGCTATAGTCCGGACGGAAAGCGGATTGTCACTGCATCCAATGACAAGACGGCGCGCATCTGGGACGCGCAGACGGGCCAGCCGGTGGGCGAACCGATGCGCCACGACGACTGCGTTCGGTCGGCAAATTTTAGTCCTGACGGCGAAAAAATTGTCACCGCGTCCAACGACAAGACCATTCGGATCTGGGAGGCCCGGACGGGCCGCGCGTTGCGTGAGCCGATGCAGGAATCATTTGCGGTGTGGACGGCGAGCTTTAGCCCGGATGGAAAATTCATCCTGAGCACGTCGGGAAATGATGCCCGCATTTGGGAGGTGCAGAGCGGCACGAGGGTGGGTCCGTCGTTCGGTGATCGGAAGGGGGAAAACGTGCTGGGGGCAAATTTCAGCCCGGACGGAAAGCGAATCGTCGTGACCAACACGCAAGGGGTTGCGCAGGTCTGGGATGTGCCGACGGGCCAGGCGGTGGGCGAACCGATGCGCCACGACGACATGGTTTGGACGGCGGCGTTCAGTCCGGATGGGAGACGGATTGTGACCGCTTCCTTTGACGGGACGGCGCGGGTTTGGGATGCCGACACCGGCGCGGCCATGGGCCGGCCGATGCGCCATGACGCGCGGTTGTATGCCGCGAGCTTCAGCCCGGACGGGAGATGGATTGCCACTGCCTCCTTTGATCACCACGCGCGGATTTGGGATGCCCAGACCCTCAAGACCGTGGGCGAACCATTGTGCAGCGATGAACATTCGCTGACAACGACCGCGACCATCAGCCCAGACGGGAAATGGATTGCCACCGCGTCCGGCGACAAGATCCTGCGCTTCTGGGAGACCCGGACCGGCACGCTGGTGGGTGAACCGGTGCCACACGAGGACGACATCACCTCCTCAAGCTTCAGCCCCGACGGAAAATCGATCGTCACCAGTGCCGGCAAAGCGGCGCAAGTTTGGGAGGTCCCGGCCGGGCGGCCCAGGGGCAAATCCATGCCTCACGACAATGCTGTCTTGGAGGCCAGCTTTGGGGCGGACGGCAAGACCCTTGTCACCGCTTCCGGGGGCGAGGCGCGAGTGTGGGATGTCGTGACCGGCGCGACCGTGGGCGAACCGATGCGTCACGAAAAGATCACGAGCGCCACCTTCAGCGTCAACGGCAAATGGATTCTCACCGTCTCGCAGACCCTGGTGCAGGTCTGGGACGCCCAGACCGGAAAGATCGCGGGCGAGCCGATCCACGATGATATCGTAATGGCCGCAACCATCAGTCCGGACGGGTCGAGAATTGTGACCGGCCTGGCGAACGGTGCGCGCATTTGGGATGCCCGGACCGGCAAGACGATGGGCAAACCGATGCGCCACGATCTCGCGGTGATGAGCGTGAGTTTCAGCCCGGACGGCAAACGGGTTGTCACCGCATCGAATGACAAGACCGCGCGGGTTTGGGATGCCGAAACGGGTAAGCCCATGAGCGGACCGATGCGACACAACGAGTCCATGGCCACCGCCCACTTCAGCCCGGACGGGAAGTGGATTGTGACGTCGGCAACATATGAGTCCATCGCACGAGTTTGGGATGCGCAGAGCGGCAAGGAAGTGAACGAGCTTCCTGGCCTGTGGGACGCCGTCGTGACTTCCGCACGATTCAGTCCCGACGGAAAATCGATCGTCACCAGTGTGTCCGGCAAGGCGCGAATCTGGGACGCGGGCTGCGTCGAGAATGAAGCTCCCGATTGGCTGATGAAACTTGCCGAAGCGGCCGGCGGACAGCACCTGAACCCGAATGGAGTGCTCGATTCGTCGGATGCTGATTTACCCAAACTCCGCGAAGAATTGCGTACGCTCGTCGGCCAGGACGACCTCTCGCGCTTTGGGCGCTGGTACGTCGCCGATCCTTTCACGCGGACGATCTCGCCGGTTTCCGCGATCACAGTGCCGGAATTTGTGGCCCAGCGCCTGCGCGAGCACTCGGCAGGTTCCGTGGGCGAAGCCTATCGCATCGATCCCGGAAATCCCCTCGTCGTGGCGTCGCTGGCGAAGTTCGAGCAGGACAAGGACCGGGCTTTGTTCCTTTTTCGACACGCCCTCAAACGCGCCCGGAGCGAAGGTCCCGCCGAAAAAATTCAGGAGGTGCGTTCCATCGCCCGATCGGTCTTCCCCGAGGTGCACGAATTCGGGGACGCGGCCGCCGACCCATCGCTAAATTCTGACTAGCAGAGCCAGCAACCGGAGGGCCGAGGACCACAGAGACGGAGGACAGCCGAGGGTCGCGGTGGCGGCCACGTGTCGACGCGGTCAGCTGTCCGAAGACGTGCGAACGGGTTGCGCCTCAATCAATTTCGTAGACTTCGACGAGGGCGACACCGGTGGTGCCGCCAGCGCCGCTCACAATCGCGGTGTAGGCGCCTTCTTCGAGGGAAACCAGCAGGGCGCTTTCGCGCGCATCACTTGGAGCCAGCCCCGTCGCCTGGATCGCCGCCACGTCGTTGCCGGTTTGCCAATTGTCGTTCGTGGCGATGACGGTGGGACCCGAAAACAACGTGAGCACCGGGTCGTTGAGCGCGCCCGGAACGCCCGACGCCGTCAGCGATGGTCCAATCGCCCGAATCATGACGCGCTTGGCACCATTCTTCATGACGAAACCTGCGATCAACTGATTGGCGCCCGTGCCCACGTTCCCGCGGGTCGCGATATTGATCAGGCGATAGTCCAGATTTTCACGGGCGCCGTCAAAGTAGGCGGTGCCGAAGATGCTTGAGTAGCTGCCGCTGAAGACGCCGTCGGTGACCGTGCCGGAGCCGGAGAGGAAGACATTCCCCGGGACGCCGGTGGCCGTGAAGGTGCCGTTTGCCGCATACGTGCCCACGGCGCCCTGCAGGCCGGAAACCGTATCGGCCAAGGCGTACAATTTCCCCGCCGGCGTCAGGACGAACTCGGCGGAATTGAGGGAGCCGTCGGCCTGAAACCACAATGTGCCCGTGTATCCGCCCTGGAGGCTGCCCTGGACGCTGTTGAAGACCTGGCGCGGGGCGCTGAAGGACTGGCCAGCGACCGTGCCGCTGACACCAGTCGCGGTGAACGTCCCCGACACGCTGCCGACGGCGCTCGCAAACGAGAAGCTTCCGTTCGCAGGTAGCGTGAACGCATTTATCGCAACCGTTTGGGTCGCGGTGCTGATGTAGCCGAAGGTGACGTCTGCATCCTTACGGACGTAGAAGACGGCCTTCGCTCCGGAGGCAAGCGTGGCGTCATAAACTCCGCGATAGCTGAAGGGAGGCGCTTGGGCGGAGGCGAACTTCGCGCTTGAAATCGCGAAGCAAAGGATCAAGGAGGAGGGAAGAAGGAGGAAGGGTTTCATGGGGACGGGCATATGACTAGGGGGATTCGAAGGTCGAGATTTGAGCAAAGCGAAAAGTCCTGGGATGCGCGGGGTACAAGCGAGAGTCGAGAGCAGAAGGAAATAGACGGAGCTGGAGCGGCGAGCGGAATGCGGAAGTGCGGATTGGGGATTAGGGACG
>JANMQT010000223.1:0-10794 GCA_031370675.1 Verrucomicrobiota bacterium | reverse complement strand
GGACATGTGGGGGAGTTTCCCAGCGTGACCGGTCGAAGACCAGCGGGCCTGGTTCCAATCCGATCGGCAGGACGGAAGCGACCGTGTGGAAGTCCTTCTCCACGCGGTGCGTGCTCCACCAGTTGTAGTTGGGCAGGTGATCAAACGCCGCGCGCCAGATCGGACCGAGCCGCGGATTCCACCCGATGGTCGTGCGCTCGCGCGCGCCGCTCAGCAGCGAGAGCCAGCGTCCGCGGTCATTGTCACCCAGCTCAAAGACGTGATCAAAGTTTTGCGCGCGCAGATCCCCGAGCAGGCGCAGAGACTGCCGCAATTCCCCGGGGCCGCGCCGGTCCGTCTCCGGCGCCGGTCCGGTGCGGAGATGATCGACATGCGGACAGCCCGTCAGGATGGCCTCGGTCCCGCGGCGCGCGAGTACCGTGATTTCCGCATCCGGCTGGGCGGCCTTCACCGCCGCCAGCGTGGGCGTCAGCAGCAGGAGGTCGCCAATATGCTTGAGCTTGATGAAGAGCAGGCGCATCCGCGCTCCGGTTCTCTCCGATCAAAACTCGTACGAGAAGACCTTAATCGCGATCGGCCGCTCGTTGGCTTGGGACGAGCCCGGCTCGGCGGCGCTCATCGTCATGTTCGTCCCGTTGCCGTACTTCGCCGGGGCGAACGGATTGATCAGCTGCAGCGGATTGCCTGAGCGCAGCGCCCGCGGCACCACGCCGCCTGTCCGGCTGCCCTCGTCGATCTTCGGCTCCTCCGGCTTCACGATTTTCTTGGTCTTGGGATCGATCAGGGGCTTCACGAAGACGATGTCCTCCGCGAATGCCACCGTCGAATACGCCAGAAGGCCGAGCACTGCGAGAATACGGATCGATTTCATAAGCCGGTTTGTTGTCTCTGTTAATCTACTATACGTTTCCGCCCCCGCTCAATAGCGTATTTTCCACTGTGGCGGGCTCCCTCCCCGGCGCGCCGCCCCCCTCCTCATGGACTACCTCGACCAAGGCCGCCGCGTGCTGGACCTCGAAATTGACGAGCTCAAGCGCCTGCGAGACCGGCTCGACGAAAATTTCACCAAGGCCGTCGAGGCCCTGAAGCGCGTGGTTGACGGCCGCGGCAAAATCGTCGTGGTCGGGGTCGGGAAATCGGGCCACATCGGCGACAAGATCGCCGCCACGCTGACCAGCACCGGCTCGCCCGCCGTGGTGCTCGACTCGATGAACGCCCTGCATGGCGACCTCGGCATCGTCTCGGATGGAGACGCGGTGCTCGCCCTGAGCGCGAGCGGCGAGACCGATGAACTGGTCAATCTCCTGCCCGCGCTCGTCCGCTTCGACATTACGCTCATCGCGATCACCGGGCGGATGGATTCCACGCTCGCGCGCACCGCGCACGTCACCCTCGACGCCAGCGTGACCCAGGAGGCTTGCCCATTAAACCTGGCGCCGACCTCGAGCACGACCGTGACGCTCGCCCTCGGCGACGCGCTCGCGATGGTGCTCCTCGAGGCGCGCGGGTTCAGCAAGGCGGACTTCGCGAAGTTTCATCCCGGCGGCTCGCTCGGGCGTGCGCTGCTGCTCACAGTCGAGCACGTCATGCGTCCGCGCGACCAGATCGCCCTGGTCACGCCGGAAACAAACGTCGCCGACGTGCTCCAGGCGATGAGTCGTGCGCGGGCCGGCGCGGCGGTCATCGTCAATCCCGACGGGACGCTGTACGGCATTTTCACCCACGGGGATTTTGCGCGTCATTTCCAGGCCGACCCGCAGCTTGGGCCCAAACCGGTGGGGGGCTTTGCGACGAAAAAGCCGCTCACGATTCGAGGCAATGCGCTGGCCGTGGAAGTGTTGCAGGCCTTTGAGCGCTCGCGGGTTGACGATCTGATTGTCGTGGATGACTCTTCCCGCCCCATCGGTCTGGTGGACACGCAAGACCTGACGCGGTTGAAGCTCATCTGAGGCTCGCCCGTCGCGCATCCCCGGCCGGTCGACCCAACCCAGAATTCCGCCCGCCATGCCCGCCGCCAACGATCTCCGCAAAGGACAAGCCATCCGCTACAACGGCGATATCGCCATCGTGCTCGAGGTCATGCACCGCACACCCGGCAACCTCCGTGCGTTCGTCCAGGCCATCATCCGCAGCATCAAGACCGGCAAGTCCGCCGATGTCCGCTTCACCTCGACAGAAAAAGTAGAAATCGTGGAGGTCGAACGCCGCGAGGTGGAGTTCAGCTACCAGGATCGCGACGGTTATTATTTCATGGATCCGACGACCTACGACACCGTGCAGCTCGACGAAAAGTTGCTGGGCGGCGCGAAGGATTACCTCGTGGAAAACATGAAGGTGCAGGTGCTCTACGCCGAGGATCGCGCGGTGGAAGTCGAACTCCCCTCGACCGTGACCATGAAGGTGGTGGAATCCGCCGAGGGCGTCCGCGGCGACAGCGCGAACAACGTGCAAAAGCCCGCCAAGCTCGAAACCGGCAAGATCATCAACGTCCCCTTGTTCATCAAAGAAGGCGAGTTGATCAAAGTCGACACGCGCACCGGCTCGTATTTGGGCCGCGCTTAAGGCGTCGAACGACGAAGGTCGAAAGTCGAACGCCAGAGGTTTAACGCAGATCTTCGCAGATGGATTCTGCCGTAAATCAGTCCAAAAATCTGCGGTCAAGTCAGAGCTTTCGAAGTCGTGGAACGCGCCGCATGGCCTGCTGGTCTTTAACCTTTGACTTTCGACTCCCTTTTTCTCTGTGCCCTCTGCGTCTCGGTGGCTAGACTGCCGCGCGAATGAGCAAGCGCGAGCGACGGAACCGTCGCGAGAAACTCCAGGCGCAAGCCGCCGCCCTGCCCGGCATCGGCGCCGCGCCGAAGACGCGTCGTGTCCGCCCCGCCGCCTCCTCGGAACGCCAGCCGATCGTGGTGCCGACACGTTGGGTGAAGCTCATCATCGGGATCTTTCTCCTCCCGCCCTGCTGGCTGCTCAGCTCCGCCTTTTTCAAGGAGTTCGCGCGCGTGACGATCAGCGGCGCGTTTTGGGCCACCGAGGAGTTTTATTTCTTCGGACTTGGCGCGGTGCTTTGGGGTATCGCATTCTTCGGTTTGCCGCGTCCGCTCTGGCTCTACGTCTTCGGCCATGAGCTCACGCACGCCTTGTGGGTCTGGCTGCATGGCGGCCAGGTGCGGGAATTCAAGGTCGCGCGCGATGGCGGCTACATCGTCACCAACAAGACCAACTTCTGGATCGCGCTTGCGCCGTATTTTTTTCCGCTCTACAGCATCGCGCTGGTGTTGCTTTGGGCGATCGCGGGGGCGTTCTTCGACCTCTGGCCGTACCACCGGTGGCTCTACGCGGGCGTGGGAATCACGTGGGGCTTTCACGCCACCTTCATGGTTTCCATGATCAAGCGCGGCCAGAGCGACCTCACGACGCACGGCACCTTTTTTTCTTTGGTATTCATCTACTTCGTGAACCTGGCGATTCTCTCCTTCTTTCTCGTCCTCGCCTGCCCCGATGTCACCGGCATGGAATTCCTCCAGCGCCTCTTGCACGATGCCGTTCGCGCCTCGACGAAGATCCGCGCGCTGACCGGGTGGTGGTGAAGACCGTCGCCAAAAAGTAAATTCTCAATACAAGACCCGCCGCAGGTAAAGCCCGTGGGCTGGCGCCTGGTAGTTGTTCTTCGCGGAGTGCGGCCTGGAGAGCAGGCGCTGCATCCACTCGAGCGTCGCCTTACCCTCGGACACGCGCACGGCGGCGCCGGTCATGAGGCGGACCATTTTATAGAGGAAGCCGTCGCCTTCGAACTCGAGCGTGACGAGCGCTCCACGGCGACTCAGCGTCGCGCGGCGGATGCTGCGCACGGTTGTCGCTGGCGCGCCGCCGCGACCACGGTTCGCGGCGAAGGCCGCAAAATCGTGTTTGCCGACGAAGCATCGCACCGCGGCACGCATGGCTTCCAGATCGAGCGGATTCCAGACATGCCAGGCATACGTGATTTCAAATGGGTTCATTATCGGCGCATTCCAGATCCGGTAGCGATAAATCTTTCCCCGCGCATCGAAGCGCGCATGGAATTCGGCGGGAGCGTAGCGCGCGGCTTTCACGCGGATTTCCGGCGGCAGGTGCGCGTTGAGCGGCTTGAGCCAGTCTCGCGCCCGCGCCAGCGCGGCGTTCGCCACCTCGACATCCGCGTGCGCGACCTGCGCCAGCGCGTGCACGCCCGCATCGGTGCGACCAGAGCCATGCACCATCACGCGCCGGCCGCCGCACATTTTCGAAAACGCGGATTCCAGGTGGCCTTGGACCGTACCCTTCTTGCTCGCCTGGATTTGCCAGCCGGCGAACGGCGTGCCGTCGTATGCAACCTCAATCCGCAATCTGCGCGTGGCGGCGGCCATCGGGTCAATTCGCGGACTTGTAGGCCTCGCGATCGAGATAAGTCTGCAGGATCATTTGCGCGGCGACCTGGTCGATCATGCTTCGGCCCTGCTTCACGTTGCGACCACTCGCATGCAGCGCTTTTTGCGCGGCGACCGTGGTCAACCGCTCGTCGACAAAGCTGACCTCGCACGGCGCCACGCGTGCTTTCAGCGCCTCGGCGAACGCCTTCACCTTGATCGAGGCGGGTCCGTACGTCCCATCCATGTTGCGCGGCAGGCCAACCACGATCATCCGCACCGTCTTGGCGGCGACCACCGCGGCGATGCGATCCAAGGCGACCTTGGGGTCGCGCGCCGGCACGGTCTCGAGCGGATGCGCGAACATTCCGAGCTCGTCAGAAATTGCGAGGCCGATGCGGGCTTCGCCGTGGTCGATGCCGAGTGCGATGGGCAGGTTCATGTTCGTCAGTGCAGCTCGGGTGGAAGATGGGGAATCAATAGCTTGATGTGCTCGGCCCGGTCCCGCGGGCAAATCAGGAGCGCATCGTCCGTTTGCACGACCAGCAAGTCACTCACGCCCAGCAGGGTGATGTTCTTGGCGGAATCGGAGAACACGAGATTATGGCTCGCCTCCAGCGCCACGATGGGCCGGTTCGAGGCGTTGTCGTGCGCGTCGACGGGGAGGTAGCCGGAGAGGGCCGGCCAGCCGCCGACGTCGTCCCAATCAAAACTCGCCTCGACCATCAGCGCCGTCGTCGCTCTTTCCATGATGGCGTAATCGATGGAGACCTTGTGCAGCTTGGGAAAGATCGAGGCCAGCACCGCGGCCGGCTCGGAAGAGCGAGCATAAGCGGTGGTGAAATCCGCGAGTTCCGGCGCCTGGCGGTGCAGTTCGCTGAGAATGGCGGGGACGCTCCAGACGAACATGCCCGCGTTCCAGCGAAAGCAGCCTTCCTCGAGGAATTGCTGCGCGAGATCCGGGGCTGGCTTTTCGCGGAAACGGCGCACGCGAAAGATTCGATCGCGCACCGCCTCGCCAAACTCAATGTAGCCAAAGCCGGGACACGCCCACGTCGGTTTCACCCCGATGGTCACCAGCGCCGAGGGATCGAGTCGCACGGCCTCGCAGGCCGCGCGCAGATCCGCCTGAAAAGCCGCCGCGTCGCGGATCACATGGTCCGCCGGGAGCACGATCATCGTGGCGCCGGAATCCCGCCGCGCGATCCACGCAACCCCAAGGGCGATGGCGGGGGCGGTGTCGCGCTTGGCGGGCTCGGCGATGATGTTTTCGGCGGGCAAATGATCACCCACGAGCGCGCGCACAGCCGCCTCCTGATCGGTGTTCGTCAGGATGAGCACGCGATCGAGCGAGGTCAGCTCGCCCAGACGGCGCATGGTTTCCTCGAGAAGGGTGCGGTCCGAGAACAGCCGCAGCAACTGCTTGGGCCGATTCCGGCGGCTCAGCGGCCAGAAACGCTCACCGCTGCCGCCGGCAAGGATCAGAACATAAGGCTGGGACATGGGAGGCACCGGCTGACGCAGTATCGCCGGGCACCGGGCGAAGGCAACGACACGAAAATTTGCGGCAGGAGCGAAACTGCATAAAGACCCGTGGAATATCCGGACGCCCGGCACGTCGTAAGCTTCTCCATGGTTTTGGGAAAACGTTCCGAAACCCCATTTTTCCCGATTCCCATTTCCAACCCGCGACGTATTAATAGAAATCTCCCTGCCATGTCGTTCGTTACTTCCAAGTCTCTCGAAAGCGTGCCGGCGCACGGCATCCTGGCCGTGGGCCGGGCCGCCATCGGCTGCGCCCTCGGCCTTTTCATCGCCGGCCGGCTGCGCCACTCGGTGCGCAACACAACCGCCCTCGCGCTGTTCGTCGCCGGCCTCGCCGTGAACCTCCCGTCCCTCGCGGTTCATTTGAACACCCTGCTCAATGGCCCCCAGTCGAATCGCGGCATCCAAAAACGCCTGCGCTCGATCCGCCGCGACGTCGATCTTCCGGTCGAAGAGGGCGACGATCGCCTTTATTGAGCTGAACTCCGACCGCCGCCGGGCGTGATGTCGTGACCTACCTCACGTTCCACCTCGCGTTCAACCTGCCGGCGCTGGTCCTGCTGCTCTGGCTCACGCGGCGGCGCCTGCGCGCCACGCACTGGAAGTGGATCGTCATTGTCTGCGGGATCGTCTTTGTCGCCACCGCCCCCTGGGACAATTGGGCGGTCTATCGGCGAATCTGGGATTTTGACTGGACCCGCGTCACGCCGGTGGAAGTCCCGCTGGGCGGTGTGCGCTGGCGGCTGCCGGCGGAGGAGTACGCCTTCTTTCTGATCGAGACGGTGTTGGTGTCCCTCGTCACCATCCTGTTTCTGCCCATCGCACCCAAGCGGGAATCCCCGTACGCGTAATGGACCGCTGGAACTACCTGATCCACCTGCTGGGGTGGTCCGCGCCGATTTTTGCCGGGCAATGGATCCTCGCACACCGGGTTTTCCGGCGAAATCTGCGGGCTGTCTTCATGCCCGCTCTGATCGGCGGCACGTTCTTCAGCGTGATCGATTCCGTGGCGGTCCATGCGGGCATCTGGTTTTTCGACCCGAGACAGATCCTCGGCGTCTTCATCGGTCCGCTGCCGCTGGAGGAAGTGCTCTTCTTTTTCCTCACCAGCTGGCTCGTCTCCCAGAGCCTCGTGATGTTTTTGCCCGAGGGCTACCGACGCTGACAGGGACGTCGTTGTGTTTGGAACTAAATTACTAGATTTTCTAAATTACTAGATTCTTGGGGAATCGGGTCGACCTGCCGTTCCTCCCAATTTCGTAAATCTAAAAATTTAGTCAAAAAAAACATCCGCGTCGCACGATCGACCCGTCAGGCCGCCACCAACCGAAACCGCGTGTCGTACCGCCCCCCATTGCGTTCCTCGCAGCATGGCCCGCAGGCGAGCGGGCGCCGGATGGGCCGGGCGCGCGGGTAATCGCGGTCGCAGACGGGGCAGCGATAGCGGAAGCGCAACGGCAGCCGGCGGCTTTTCAGGGCCTCCAGCCGATGAGTGCGCTCCTCGTCGGGTATGCCAAGCTCATGGCAGGCGAGGCGCCACTCGGCGCCATGCGGATCGATGCGCCGGCGCAGGCCGAAACGCGACGCGCGAAAATAGGCGATCAGGTGCGCCAGCTCATGCCGCAGCGTGCGATCGATCTCGCCCTCGGGGCATTCGTGCAGGCGCGGATTCAATTCCACGCGGTTCTTGCCCTGCCAGGCGCGCCCGGCGGTGGAGCGCATTCGCGCATTCCAATGCACCTCGATTTTCGCCGCCAGGACCTGGCAATCCGGGAGCAGATGCATCAGCCGCCGGGCCCCGGCCTCCAGCTCGGCGTCGCGTCCGCGCGGATAGGCGGCGCGCGCCTTGGCGGCGAGCGCAGCCTCGGCGAGCGCGAGTTCAACCGCGGACCACGGTAGGAGCATCTGCTCCTGCCGCGGGATCGCGGGACTTTTTGGGGAGGATGCGGAGTTGGGTCTCCTCATAGTAAACCAGCGAATTCGCTGGAACGCTTAGGGTCAAGAACACATTTGCGCCAATCGTGCTGCCGGCGCCAATCACCGTGTCCGCACCCATGATCGTCGTGCCCGCGTAAATCGTCACGTGATCTTCCACGGTCGGATGCCGCCGCTGCCCCCGCAATTGCTGGCCGCCCGCCAGCGAACGCGCGGTCAGCGACACGCCCTGATACAACTTCACGTGCGAGCCGATCACGGCCGTCTCGCCGATGACGACCCCGGTGCCGTGGTCGATGAAAAAATGATCGCCAATCACCGCGCCGGGATGAATGTCCATGCCGGTGCGCGCGTGCGCCCATTCGGTCATCACCCGCGGCAGCAGCGGGACGTTCTGCTGGTAAAGGACGTGCGCACAGCGCTGGATGGCCACCGCCTCGAGGAACGGATACGCGAGAATGACCTCGTCCGCGCCGCTGGCGGCGGGATCGCCCTCGAAGGCCGCCTGGACATCGCTGGCGAGCGCCGCCCGCACCGCGGGCAGACCATCGAGGAAGGCGCGGCAGTGGGTCGCGGCCATCGTCTCGGGGCAGCCTTCGCCCGAGCGCGTGCGCAGCGCCTTGCACAGCTCGCCCTCGAGCCGGAGCGAAACCTCGGACAACCGCTGCATCGTGATCATCTCGAGCTGGCTGGCGGCGATCGGGCTGGCGTCGTGGTAGCCGGGGAAGAGGATCTGGAGCAGCTCCTCACAGATCCGGCCGACCGTGCGCTTGGACGGCAGGTTCGCGGACTCGGCGAGATTGATCCCGCCCACCTCGTGATAGGATCGCACGAGTTTTTCAATCAAAGGTCCGAGCCCTGGGTCCATGGTTGACGGAATATGCGCGCATCCGGGGCGCGGGGAAATGGAAACCGCACCTCACACCAAATCGAGCAGGCGCGGCGCCCCGCGCGGATCGGCCGCCAGCTGAGCCACCACGCGCGACACATTCTCGCGGCGCACCCAGCCAACGACCGCGCCGCCGAAGCCCCCGCCCGTCAACCGCGCCCCGGCCACCTCCTGGATCGCCCGCAATCGCGCCACCAGGCGATCGATCGCCGCATGACTGTTTTCAAAATCAGCCTCCGAGCTGAGCTGGGACGCATTCAACAAAGCCCCGATTTCGGCCGCCGCCACGGAGGATCGCCCCAGAATTCGCCACGCGGTATCCACGCGCGCGGATTCCATCACGACGTGACGGGCACGCCGCCGGAGCCTGGCGGAAAGCGCCCGCGCGGAGCGCTCGAACTGCGCCGGAGCGAGCAGGCCGAGACTCGGCACGCCCAGGGCCCGCGCCGCAGCCGCGCATTCGCGCCGGCGCAACGCGTACCGGCTGGTGACCAAGGCGTGGCGCTCGCCAGAATCAAAGACCAGAATCTTCCAGTCCCGCGGCTGTGGGACCCGTTCCACGCGCGCTTCCCCGCAAAAATCGAGCCGGAGCAGGGATCCGCGCCGGCCCAGCGCGCAACTCAAGGGATCCAGCGGTCCGACCGGCACTCCGACAAAATCGGTCTCCACGCGCTGAGCGCAGACAGCAAGCCGCCCGGGTGCCATGCGGCGGCAGCTCGTTCGCAAGATGGCGCGCATGGTGGCGACACTCAGGGCAGCCGAGCTGGCGAGGCCCGCCCCGATCGGAAGATCTCCGCTGACATGGATCCGCATGCCTCCCAGCGACATCCCCTCGCGGCTCAAGATTTCGACGGCACCCAAGACATAATTCGCCCACGCGCTCCGACCCGCCGCGGGCTGGATGGCGCCGACCGCTCGCGGGACGCGACCGGGAAACTCATCGGAGGATACCGTGACGCACCGGTCCGTGGTCAGCTCGAGACGCACGGTCACGACCCGGCGCGTCGGCGCGACGAGGACGCGGCCGCCGTTGTAGTCTGTGTGGTTGCCCAGCACCTCGATGCGCCCGGGAACGGAAACCGTGGTCGGCATGCCGAATTCTCGCTTTGAAAGGCCGATCAAATCAAACAGACTCTCGCCTTCGTCCGTCTCATCCGCTCTGCGCGGTCCGCCCATGAATCCCAGCCTCCCCCCTGCCGCCGGCCCTTTCCACGTCATGTGGACGCCGGAGCATCTGATCATTTACTACCAGGGCCCGGCGGAGCACGCGGTGTATCTCGCGCTCGATCACGCCGGCGACTTCACCGGCACTTCGTACATCCCTTTCGAGGCGCATTTCGAGGGATCGACCACCTACGTCGCGACCAAGGTCCAACGGATCTATTTCACGACACCGGCGGGAAAATTCCTGCGCCGCTGGCGGGGCACGCAATGGGGCGAGCGAATCAATGCGGGAACCGAATTTTCCGTGTCGCGCCATGCCGGCATCACACGGCTCACATTGCGCCGCGCGGCGATTCGCGGCATCGGTTCGCGCATTGGCGTGGTCGCATACGCCAAGGATCTCAACGCCCACGGCGGCTGGGGTTCTCTGGTGGGTGCGACGAGCGACTCGGTGCTGCCGGGGGGCGGCGATCGCTACATTCCGCACTACCTGAAATGTGATCTTGGAGCGTCGGCGCCGGTGCCGGTGTTGGCCTCGCGGCTTTCCATCGACGGCGCGCGGGTGCGCATCTACCAGGCCCTGCCACGCCTCTTCGGCAACCGAAATGAAACCCGCAAGGCGAACGGCACGATGCTCGAGAACGGCGTCGGCAAGTTCAGCGATTTCACGCATCACGCGCTCGGCGAGATTCGCGCGATGGGCTTCACGCATCTCTGGCTGACCGGCGTACTGCAGCAGGCCACCGCGACCGACTACTCCGCGATCGGCTGCCCTGCGGACGACGCTGATTTGCTCAAGGGACTCGCGGGCAGTCCGTACGCCATCAAGGACTATTTCGACGTGTGCCCCGACTACGCCGACGAGCCGGGAAA
>JANMQT010000199.1:0-14633 GCA_031370675.1 Verrucomicrobiota bacterium | reverse complement strand
TTCATTTCGGACGGTGAAAGGCGCCCATCCTACCGACCTCCAGCACGGTGGGTCCATCCACGTGGCCAAAAAGCTCGATGAGCCTGGCCACAAGTCCCGTCCAAGCGGATCGCGGTGGAGCGATCGTTTATACTTTGGCTGGCGCGTCGTCTTTGGGCGTCTCGTGCAAGGGCCAGATTTTGGAAATGACCCACGTGACGGCGAAGCCGACGATGCAACCGAGGATCACTTCGCCGACCCGGCGAAGTCCGATCTCCAAGCCGCTGAGTTTGGAATGTTTCTCAAAGCCGGAGGCGAGCACGAGCGCTGCGGTAATCGGTGCCTGGCGCCACATGACGGGCACGCGCACGATGTAGCTCGAGAGGAGCGCCGTGACGGCCAACGCAAAGGGGAGCTTCCAATCGCCCTCGCCCCCCACCAGCAGAAAGAGCAAGCCGACGACACAGCCGAGCAGGGCGTTGGTCAAGCGCGCCTTGAAATTTGAAAAGGCCAGCTTCACGTGCGGATCGACCGAGGCGACCATGGAACTGATCGCCCAGATGGGATTGAGTCCACCGATAGTGGTCACCAGCAGCCAAATCACGGCAGTGCCGACGAAGACATTCAAGGCCAGGTGAATACCGACGAGATCGTCCTTGGGAATGCGATCCAGGAACTTCATGGGCGCGTCCAGGTCAGGGGATTCGGCGCGCCGGCTGGGGACTGAGCGGCGCTGCGGCCGGGCCGGCGCGATGGAATCGTCACTCGTGCGCCATCGGCGGATTGCCCTTGAGCCGGTAAACCGCCCCGGTCTTGGTGACGCCCCCGGCGACCCATTCAGCGGCGATGTGCTGCAACGAGACAAAGAACTGTTCGTTGCGTCGCGACTGCTCCTCATGGACATCGCTTTCGCGATCGAACCTAACCTGGTAGGCAAATTCCCCGACCAGCTGTTTTTCGTCGCCGCGGGTCCGCCAGACCGCCACGTTCGCCTTGGCTTTGACGCCCTTGCCGAAATCCAGCATCCCGATGTCGAGGAGAACTTCCACGACCGCGGTCTGATTCACGAGTTCGACATTTTCGCCTTCCGCCGTGTTGATGGCCGCGAGCGCCGGAAAGACCCGGATCAGCGTTGCCATCGAGTTTCGGTCTCCCTCGTGGAGCGAACTGAGCGGGAATTGCGCATTGTGGGAATACAGCATGCGGATGCCGCCGAGTTCGTCTTTCCGCGGTAATATCTCGGCCTTGAACTTGATTTCGTAAGGGCCGGCCAGCGTCGGCCGCACGTCCATGTTCGCAGTCTTGTCATGGTCCGTGTGGCGGAACTTGAAGACCATTTCCGGGTCACCGGCCAGGAAGCCGTGCACGTAGGGCGTGCGGCGGCGCAGGATGAACGCGTTGTTGTAGAGCTTGAAGTCGGCGGTGTCGAGAAAGAGCACCTCGCGCAACTGCGGCTGCAGTCCCTTGAATCCCTTGCGGGAGAATCCCACGCCCGTCGCGTCGGCCGCACGCTGCACGAGCTTCGCAAACTCGTTGAAACTGTCCAGGGAGGTGAAGCGCTCGCCCTTGAGAATGATCTTGCACTCGAGAAACTTGATCTGGTCGAGCGGATGTCCGTCGCTGTAATGCGCCTTCGGGCCCGGGACCGCCGCCGCCGCCGGGGCTTTCACGACTTTCGCGACCTTCGTGGACGGCTTCACCTTTTTTTTGGAATGCTTCGCCTTTTTCGCCTCATCTGCATGCTTGGGCTTCTTCGACTTTCTGTCCTTCTTGGTTTTCTTCTTCATGGGATCTTAGAGGCTGGTGGAACGGTGACCTCCATCAGACCGGCGTCCGCCGTAAATCGTGGTGGGGGAATATACGTAGGCGGAACGCAGCAGCCTGCCCAGCACAAATCGAGCGCCACAAAATGACTGGAGGCCAACTGTTTCCGTGCGGGTGACTCGAGCAGTCGAGTTCCGCCAGCCCCGATCAACTGGAGCGCTTTCTCGGCACGCTGGGAACCGTCGAGGTCATTGTCCGTGTCAGTCCTCCCGCGGACAATTGAGTGCTGGATTTGTTCACCCCGCGCCAACGGGATCAGATTCGCCTGCAGGCGCTAGGCGCTGCAAATTCTGCACGCCCGGACGCTCTGAGTGAGTCGCGCAGCCCACCCGTTCGTGCTTCCTCAATTCTTCATCGCGCGGACCCCAAGCCGGTTGCGGCGGTAGACGGTCGGGCTCTGGCCCACGATGCGGAGGAAGCTGCGATTGAAATGCGTGAGGGAATGAAAGCCCACCTCGTAAGCCACCTCGCTCACGCGGACGTGGGGCTTGAGCAGGTGCTCGCGCGCCCGCTCGACGCGGACGCGGTTCAAGTAGTCCGTGAACGTCAGGCCCGTTGAGCGCTTGAACATTTTGCAGAAATAAAACGTGCTCACGTGCACCGCCTTGGCGACGCCCTTTAAATCGACCGGCTCGCGCTGGTGCTCAGCAATGTAGGCGCGCGCGCGTCGGACGAGGGGCGGCTCGGCGTCCGACGCCTCGATGCTGAGTTGATTCGCGACGATGGACAGGTGCTTGGAGAAAATTTCGATCAACTTCACCATCGCCGCATACTTTTCCTTGGGGAGAACGCGCGAATGATAGTAGGCGTCCTCCACGCGCTTGAGATCCACGTTTGCGCCCCACGCCAGAACCTGAGTGGCGACGCTACGAAATTGCCGCGCACTGGGCGCGCGCAGGGCCACGCCGCCAGTCTGCAGGAACCCGATCACTTTTTCGCCCACCCGCACCGGAATCGACGTCTCGCAGACTCCCGCGAAACAAGTGACCGTTCCGAATTCTCCGCCGTGCGCACCGGGCTCATGGCGGTGACCGCGCAGGCAGCGTTTGCACGTCTCGCTCGACTCCGCCAGGACCACGCAAAGCGGATTTGCTTTACCCCGGCGGGCGGTGGTGTCCGCCGCCGCGATGCCCGCCGCCGCGAAATGCAACGGCAACTCGGTCGCACCGGCGAAAGCCTTCTCGTAATCAAGAAAGATCTGCGATCGACTCAATTGTCCGACGATGTCCGCAGCAGTCTCCATGAATTGGGACGTCCGCCAGGCCCCGGGGCACGCGCTTGGGTCTCCCTGCGGAGAGTTGGTCTGAACGGACAACCTGTGCGGACCCTGCGGCGGTCAGAAGCGTCAAACAAGGGAAATGTTGAGTCGCAACAAAGCTCCGCCGCTCGATGGGGTCGGAGTCACAAGATCCCCGCCCCGTCGATTTCAAGCCCGGGCCAAGACGCCAGCTGGCTATTTCTTGGCTGCAGCTTGGGGTTCTGGTCCCAACTTTGCGGCCGCGCTCGCCCGCGGGCTACACGCCCCTTGTCCAATGCCCACCCTCGGTTACCCGCGCCGAGGGAGCCCGCGGAAACCGAACGCGCGGCTGGTCCGATTCGACTTTTGGCTAGGAGACTGTTCAGATACGGGGATGGCCCCGCGGCTCGCCTCGCGCTGCTAGCCCAAGCCAAAACTCGACTGCAACACGGGCCATGCCAGTATTTCAACAGGCTCCTTGCCCGAATACTTGACAAGCCAGGCGGTCCCCGGTTGAAAAGGTGTGACCCGACGTTGCAAAAGGCAGAGCGCCCTTCCTGCACTCCTGCCGCCCCTTTACCAAACTCCGCAGAACTTGATTGCAACATGATAGGATTGTCCGCGGCATTCAGTCTGATCGGCGCCCTGGAGCTGGCGCTCTTCGCGACAGGCTGCCCGACCACCCAGAGCAAGGAAAACATGCTCGCCACGGTCGGCTTTCGGAATGTGCTGGCCGACACGCCCGGACGGAAACAATTGCTCGCCTCGCTGCCCGCCGGCCTTGGGGCTGGAGATAACTATCACCCGAATTAGAAACCCACCACCGTACCCACCCCTGTGAAACTCCTCCAAATTCTCACCGCACTCGCGCTGGTATTGACCACCGCCGGGTGCACTACCGTTGCCGCCCCGGAAAAACTGCTGCATCAAGCGGGCTTCCGTCCGTTCGTCGTCCGCAATGACGCGCAGCTCGCCCAGGTTCAGGCTCTCCCGCAGGGCCGGATTTCCATCGTCGAACGCAACCACCGATCCTACTACATGTACCCATCCGTCGCGCGCGATCAGGTGTTCGTGGGCCGGAGGTCCGAATACGACGCGTATGTCCGCTTCATGATCCAGCAACGGGCAGCCAACGAGCAGGTCGGTGCCGACCCCGTGGATGCTAGCGCGGTGGTCTGGGTCGGTGGCTGGAAAACCTGGGGACCCTTCTTCCCCATAGGAGAACCATTGGAATACTGACCCCGCGCGGATTCAGCGCGAGGCCGGAGTTTACCTTTGAAATCACCAACGATTCATCACCATAAACCGAATCCCCACCCACCGCTGACTGACCGGCCTCCTGGCCGCTATTTTCTTTTGGGCGGCTGCGCCGCGGTGAACGCTGTCAACAAGGAGACCCTGCTCGCGCAGGCGAGTTTCCTTCTCCTGTCCCCGGCCAACCCGAAGCAGGCGACGCTATTCCAATCGCTGCAACCGAACAAGGTCACCAGCGTGACGCATGCCGGAACGACGTTCTACCTGGTCCCCATGGCCGGTGGAACCAAGGCCTATGTCAGAAAGTAGAAACAATCTGACGCCTACGTCCAACTCCTCGCGTTTCGTCATTCTGAGTGCCCCCGTACGGCACGACGCCCCATGTCCGCCGAGTCGCCGAATTCCACCGCGACCCGTAAACCACGTCGCTGGGTCGCCGCCATTCTTCTCGCGGTAGTTCTGGGCGGACTTGCCCACTTCCTGGTTCCGTGGCTTTCTGCCGAGCCGGAAACCGTCATCGTCGTCATTCGCCACGCCGAGCGATCCAGCGCGCCCGGCAAGGACCCGCCCCTGAGCCCGGCCGGAGAGGCCCGCGCCCAAGCATTGGTCCAGGTCGCCCGCACGGCCGGTTTCCAAAAAATTTACACCTCCGAATTTCAACGCACCCAGCAAACCGCGCAGCCACTCGCGACCGCCCTGGGACTGACCATCGACCCCACCTTCCAAGGCAAGGATTTGTCGGGTCTGAGCAACGACATCTTGAAGAACCATCGTGGCCAGACCGTCCTGGTGGTGCATCACACCAACACGGTCCCGCAGCTCATCGCTCTGCTCGGCGGAGGCGTGGTGCCGCCGATCGATGACGCGCGCGAGTTCGATCGCTTTTACATCATCCACCATCGCCGTTCCGGGACGAGCCTGACGCTGCTCAAATACGGCGCTGTCTGCCTGCCCTAGACAGTTGCTAACCATCTGGTTCTCACGCCGAGACGCTGAGACGCGGAGAAAACGAATTATCGAAATATCTCTGCGCCTCTGCGTGAGAAATTCCCCGGGATCATCCACCCGCGTTCCGCGCGCCCATTCCCGCGGAATTCTGGAGCCAAGGGGAATCGAACCCCTGACCTCCTCAATGCCATTGAGGCGCTCTACCAACTGAGCTATGACCCCGTCACCAGCGAGGTCGAAACATAGCCAGCGCGACCATTTTGCAACCGGAAAGTGACCGGCCACTTGCCGTGGTCAGACCGCCAAATACGCCATCACGGAAAAAATCACCCCGACCAGGCTGAAGCCGAGTCCAACGTACCAGAACGAGCGCAGCTTGGTCAGCACCGAGATGGCCGCGATGGCAATCGCGACCTGAAACATCGTGACCGCGCGCGCGTAAATCTCGTGTTTGTGCAGGTGTGCGTGGGAAGCATGCTCCTTCTCTTCCGCCTCGTGCTTGATTTCCTCGAGTTGCTTGTCGTACTGCCCGATGCGCTTCTGCTCGGCGGGCTCCACTTCCTTGCCCAGCGCCGCCAGGGTCTCGATCTTGGACTCGACGACATTCTTCTTGATGCTTTTCGCTTGGTAGTAACTCCAGCGGTTGGCCGCTTGAATTTGCTCGAGCATCGCCTCATTGGCGTGATGCCCGGCCAGCAGCGCGGTCACGGCCGCGAGGCCGGCGATGAGCGCGGAAGACAGCGCCACGCCCATCATCCAGCGGGGCGCCTCACCGTGCGTGGCGTGGTGATGCAACTCCTCGTGGAGGTGTTCGAGCGGAACTTCAGGGCCTTCCATGCGCAGAAAATGCGGTCTAACGCGCCGCTGTCAAACCGCTTTGCCTGCCTCCCACCAAAGGGCCTGTCGGCCAAAAGCAAACGGTCGATGTCCAAACGCGGTCCACTCCGCGGCCTTCGCCAGCTCCCGCATCTCCTCCAACGAGAACGCCCGGCGCGCCGACATCCGGGCGTCGTGCTTGGTCATCAGTTCGCGGTATAAGGTCGCAGTCACCAGCCACGCGCCGGCCCGGCAGACAAAACCGCGCCGCAAATCCGCCGCCAGCGCGCCGCGCTGCGCCGACGCGCGCAGCCGCCGCAGAATGATCACCGCATCCGGCACCGCGAAGTGATGCAGGGCCAGCGAACAAAACGCAAAGTCGTATCCCGCCGCAAAAACCGGATCCGGCGCCAGGATGTCGGCGCGCACAAAGCGAATCTCGGGATACGCGGCACTCCAACGCTGCGCCAGCTCCAGCGTTGCGGGCTGCGCGTCCACCGCCGTGATTTCCACGGTGGCACCAAGGCGGCGCGCCTGGTCGACCATGCAACGCGGACCATCCCCGCCGCCGGTCGCGAAATCAATCAGGCGATAGTGCCGTTTCGCTTCCAGCCAGCGCCGCGCAAAATGCCGCCAGATGGCCCGGCCGCCGAAGTAACGGTTGATGGCGGCGAGATTTGCGAGGTCGACCTCCAGCTCGCGCGACACCAATGGATCGCGGTCCATCCACTCGGGCTGTGCCGGGTCGAATTCCCGCCCACTCATGCCGTCGCAACCGGCTCCGCCGATTCGGTCGCTTCCGTGCCCTCGGGCACCGGCGTGAAGGTCGGCGGCTTGAGCGAAACGCGCCGCAGCTCGGCGGCATTGGGCAACTCGACGACGTCCCGGATGCCGAAGTGGTCCAGAAAATACTGCGTCGTGCCGTAGAGCAGCGGACGACCGGGCACTTCGGAACGACCGGCGATTTTCACGAGACCGCGCTCGAGTAGCGTCTGCATGATTCCATCCACCGCGACCCCGCGCACGGCTTCAATTTCGGAGCGCGCGATCGGCTGCCGGTAGGCCACGATGGCCAGCGTCTCAAGCGCCGCCGGGCTCAACCGGGCCGGACGCTCGCCGGGAAACAGCTGGCGCACCCACGGTCCAAATTTCGCCGACGACACGAGCTGCCAGCCCGACGCCGTCTCCTCGAGCAACATTCCCCTGCCCTCGCTGACGAGCCGCTCGCGCAGCGCGCCCAGCGCCGCGTGGACCTCGCCTTCCTTCAATCCCGCCAGCGCGGCACAATCACCGTTCTCGGAATCGTCGTTCGCGGCCGACTTGAACAAGGCGACGATTTCCTTCGTCGGCAATGGGCGCGGCGAGGCAAAGAGGATGGCTTCGAGAACTTGGAGAACGAGCATCTGGCGGGATGGGAAGTGGCTGTGTTTCTAAACTAAATTACCCAATTTTCCAAATTATCGAAATTGGCTGATTTGTTAATAGAATGAATTCACTTGGTCCGTTCTCTCTCCAATAATTTTGTAAATTTGGAAAATTTGGTAATTTTCTAAAAACACACCGACGACGCCACGATTACGTCGTCGCCACCGCCACCGGCGTCCGCACCGCGCGGAAAATCTGAATCGACGCAAACGGCTCGCTCTGCCGAACGCAAAGTTCGCGCAGGCGCATCAGCTCGAGCAGCGCCAGGAACGTCACCACCACTTCCTCGCGCGAGGCGGCGGTCGCAAACAATTCCTCGAAATCGACCGCTTGTGTCGCATCCTCCGGAATCGCGCGCAGCAGGTATTCGATCTTGTCGGCCACCGTGAACCGCGCGCCTTGCAGATCCGCCACCGGCCACCGTGCGGCGTACTTGCGCAACATCGCATTGAAGGCCTGCAACAGGTCGAGCACGCCCAGTTCGGCGAGTTGCAGCGGTTGCGCCGCGGCGTCCGCCGTCGCCTTCGTCGGCGGGCGCACGAAAACCCCCAGCCGCGCGGCCTCGCGCGTCTGCAAATGCGCGGCGGCCTCCTTGAAACGCTTGTACTCGATCAAGCGCCGGATTAGTTCGTGACGCGGATCCAGCACGTCCTCGTCCTCCTCCTCGCCCTCCGGCAGCGGCTCGTCCGGCAGCAGCCGGCGGCTCTTGATGTAAATGAGCGTCGCCGCCATCACGATGAAGTCCCCGGCCAGATGAATGTCCATCTCCTCGCAGGCCGCGAGATAATCGAGAAACTGCTGCGTGATCTTCTCGAGCGGGATGTCCCACAGCTCCACCTCCTCGCGCCGGACGAGGAAAAGCAGGAGATCGAGCGGTCCCTCGACGACCTCGAGCTTCACCTTGTAATCGGGCGGAGCGGCAACCATGTCGGCAAATCAAACCAGCGAACTCATTTCACGGCAACCGGTTCGTCGCTGAAAAGAAAGTCGAAGTCCTTCAGTTCGAGCGAGCCACTGGCCTCGCCCACGCCGAGTACGTCGAGCGCGAGGCTGGCCTTGCGTTCCTGCAACGCCCGAATCTTCTCCTCGACACTGTCCTTCACGAGGAGGCGGTAGGCCATCACCTGGTTCGCCTGGCCGATGCGGTGCGTGCGATCGATGGCCTGCGCCTCGACCGCTGGATTCCACCACGGGTCGAAGAGCACGACGTACGACGCCGCCATGAGATTGAGACCGCTGCCCGCGGCCTTGAGCGAGAGCAGGAAGACCGCCGGATCCGGCGAGGCCTGGAATTCGTCGACCAGCGCGCCGCGGTCCTCGGTCTGGCCGGTCAGATAGAAATGCGTCCAGCCGCGTTCGATCATCCGTTCGCGCAGGATGTCGAGCATCGAAACGAATTGCGAGAACACGAGCACCTTGTGGCCTTCGTCGCGCAGCGGCTCGAGCAGATCGAAGAGCGCCTCGAGCTTCGCCGAGGAATCGCCGCGCATCGTCGGATCGATCAGTCCGGGATGGCAGCAGATTTGGCGCAGACGCAGGAGCGACTGGAGAATATTGAAGCGCTGCTCGTTGAACTGGCGCTGGTTCTCGATGCCGAGGAGCATGCCGCGCGCGCGCTTCAACTCGGCGCGATAAAGCTCGGCCTGGACGCCCTCCAGTTCGCACAGGTGATCCTCCTCCACGCGGGGCGGCAGATCCGGCGCGACCTCGCGCTTGGTCCGGCGCAGCAGGAACGGACGGAGTCGCGCCGCGATGCGCTGGCGGGCCAGCGGATCGTCGCGCTTCTCGAATTGGCGCTCAAAATAGCCGCGTTGCCCAAGGATGCCCGGCGTGGCAAACGCCATCAGGCTCCAGAGATCCAGCAGCCGGTTCTCGATCGGCGTGCCCGTGAGCACGAGCCGGTGATCCGCCGTCAGCGCCCGCACCGTGCGCGCACTCTGCGAATCCGGGTTCTTAATGTTCTGGCCCTCGTCGAGGATGACCGCCAGCCAGTGCGTCTTGGTGTAGAAATCCGCGCGGCGCCGAAGCTGCGCGTAGTTCACGACAAAGACGTCTGCCGAGGCGGGATCCGGCTCCGACATCCGACCGCCCGGGCGCGGATGCAGCACCTGCACGCGCAGACCCGGGGCGAATTTGGCCGCCTCGCGCGCCCAGTTCTCCATCACGGATTTCGGACAAACCACCAGCGAGGGCGGAGCCGTCGATGGTCGACGATCGACGCTCGTCGAATCCGCCACCCCGTTGGCGTGACCATTGACGCCGTTGCGCTGTTTCGCCATTGGCGCCTGCGCGGCGACCGATTGATTGCGCACCCAGGTCAACCAGACGAGCGCCTGGACGGTTTTGCCGAGGCCCATGTCGTCAGCCAGGATTCCCCCGAGCCCGCAACGCGAGAGTCGCGCGAGGAAATGAAATCCTTCCAATTGATACGGCCGCAACTCAGCCGTGATGCCATCGGGCAACTCCGGGACCTCTTCGTTCCCGACCAGTTGCTGGAAGCGCGAGCGCAACTGGCTGAATTGCGCGGCATCGAAGAACGATCCCAGCGACGGATCCGCCAGCTGCAAGGCGTGCAGTCGCTGCGCGCCCGCCGCAAAGTCCTCGGGGTCGAGACCCAATTGCGCGAGACGTGCCTGCATGCCGCCGTCGATGTCCAGCTCCAGGCGGCGCCAGCCCTTGCCTTTCAGCCGCACGTAGTTTCCCCGCGCGCGCAGCAACAACTTCATTTCCGCGGCGGTCAGCTTCGTGTCCTTGACGTCGAGATCGATATTGACATCGAACCAGTCGGTCGACCCCGCCGTGCCATTGGGCGAGGGGCGAAGATCAAAGGTGAGTTTTGGCCGCAGCGGCGCGCTTTGCAGCGTCGCCAGCTGCGCGTCGGCCACCGTCGCCGTCACGCCGTCGGGCAGCTCGCGCAACCAAGCCGCGAATGCCGCGGGAAAATCGTCCTCCACCCGCCGGCGCCAGCGCGCATCGAAGCGGCCGGGCTTCAGGCTGATTTTTTCCAGCAGCGCCGGGACCTGCGCAAGCGGCGTCCGATCGAAAAGGGGGATTGGCTGGCCCGGCACGACCGGCGCCTCGGACTCGAGCACCCACTGGTCGCGCATCAACACCTCCACGCGTTCGCCATCCTCAGCCACGGCGCGCGCGAGCACGGATAGTTCCTCATGCGGATGCTTGAAGCCCTTCGTCTCCAGTTCGCAGACGAGCTCGACCGTCATGGGCACGCGGCGGATCTTCTTGCGCAAATGCAACGGCGTCTCGAGGCCCAGCCGGTGGAGCAATTCCACGCCGGTGCGGCCCTCGATCGCCGACGCCGGCAGGACGTGCACATAATGATCTCCAGCCAGGAAATTTCCCGTGGCCGGCCCCTCGTGAATGGTTTTTGCGCCGAGATAGAGCGACTTCGCGCCGGGTAGATGCATCATCGTCTCCGGCTCCTCGCGACCGGCGCCAGCAAGTTGAATCAGGTAACTCGTTCCGTCGTCCGACCGCTGGCATTCCCAGCGCAGCGCCGGACCCACCGCGAATGGCTGGCCGTCGATCCCGACCAGATGCGGGGCCAGATCGGGCTGCGTGAACAGTCCGTTGAGAATCTTGCGCGTGCGCGGCAGCGAGCAGTCGAGCCCGAGCACTTGAAACTGCTGCCAGTGGTTGAGAAAAGTCAGCCACAGGACACTGGCCGCATCGGGCGCAATCCCGAGGAGGCTCTGTCGCGCGAGCGTCATGAAACGCTGCAGCTCGGGCTTGCCGATTTCCTGGAACCCGTGTCCATCGACATCGTGCTCGGGCCGCCATGCGAGGTGCGCCTCGTCGGGTCGAATCACCAACTGGATCGCAATGCGCTCGGGCCGGCCGAGCGGCGTGCTCGACGTGAACTGGGAGATCACCTTTTCCCAACGCGCGGTCTCGGCGTGCGCGGCAATGCTTTGGATGCGGGAGGTTGTTTCATCGAGGTGCGTGACCCCGCGCATGAACTCCGGAATCGGCTGGCCGGCGTCGTTCAAGGCCAGCGCGACGTACTGCCAGAATTCGTTGACGTCCTTCGGGGCCGCGCCCGCGGGCCACGGCGTCCATTCCCGCGGCGTCACGTCCGGCCATTCGGAAATCACGGAGGCCAGCATGGCATTGCTCAATTTGCGGGTGCGCCGGCTCTCGAGAAACGCGCGCTCAAGCGCGGCGTGGAAGGCCTTTTCCCCCAGCGCGCGCGGCGACTGGATCGGCGACACGCCGGTCGCGCTCGGCGGAAACGGGCGCAGCACCTCGCGCCGACGGACCCCTTCCTGCACCGCCAGCATCGCCGCGTGGGCGTGCAGACAGCGGCCTTCCGCCCCGGCCGCGCACGTGCAGCGCGCCACCCAGCCCTCGTCGCCGTGCCGCGAATACGTCACGGTTTGCGGTCGCTCGGCGTCGACGACGTGCGCCTCAATGCGCTCCCGGTCGCCGAATATCTGCCGGACTCCGCCGGCCTGGAAAAGCTGATGCCCCCGCGCGGCCGTGATGCGGTCGAAGGGGAGCTTGAAGAGTGACTTCATCAGCGCAACGGAAAATCCAACGGGTGCTTCTCGATTCATTCGTGGGTCTTGAGCTTGAGGGCGAGTTGCGCCGGATCGATCTCCGGCGGCTCGCAGGTAAAATTGCGACAGACATACGCGGCCGCGTGACCGTCAATCGGTCGCACGTCTGCCAGATAGGGTTGGCGCCTCGCCAGGCGCTGCTGGGATTCGCCGCCGTCGGCGAGCAGGACCATGCCATCCGGCAAAAACGCCGACTGCACCACGCGCAGGAGCGCGCGCGTGTCGGCGTCGGATCGCGAGCCCGCGATGATGATTTGCAGCGGGCTCGCGCCGAGGGCGCGTTGCACGACATACATCAGCGGCATCATGTGCACCAGGCGATCCGGCGCGAGGGTGAAGGCCGCGGCGATGCGCTCGGCGCGCTCGCGGTATTCGCTGTGGCCGGTCAAGACGGCGAGCTGGAGCAGATTGAGCGCTCCGATCGAGGATGCGGATGGTTCCGCGCCATCATGATCATCCTTCAAACGGACCAGAATGTGCGGGTCGCCCGCCTCACTGCTGAAATATCCGCCGCCGATCTCATCGAAGAACAACTCGTCGTGCGTGCGCTGCAAGCGTTCCGCCCAGGCGAGATCCCGCTCGTCAAAATCCGCCTCATACAGTTCCAGCAGTGCCGCGATCAGGAACGCGTAGTCATCGGCGAATCCCCGCACGTCCCCCGCGCTGCCCAGGTAGCTGCGGCGCAGCACTCCGCTGGACTCGTCGTAAAGGTGGCCGCGAATGAAATCAGCGGCGCGCCGGGCCGTCACGAGGTAGCCGGGCTCGTCGAGCACGCGCGCCGCCTTGGCGAACGCCGAAATCATGAGGCCGTTCCAACCCGTCAGAATCTTGTCGTCGAGATGCGGCCGCGGCCGCCCGCCGCGCACCGCAAAAAGCTTCGCGCGCGCCGCCAGCAGGATGGCCTCGACGCGCTCGATCGGCAGATCGAACTCCGAGGCTGTCTGCGTCGGCGGACACCGCTCGATGAAAATATTCTTCCCGGAAAATTCCTCATGCGGATCACTCCGCGGATCGGCGTTGCCCAGGCCCTCCACGCCGTAATGCCGGCAGAAAATCGCCGCCACTTCGTCGTCGGCCAGCACCGACTCGATCTCCGAGCGCGTCCAGACGTAGAACGCGCCTTCCGCGTGCACGTTGGTGCCGTGCTCGACGATGCTGTCCGCATCCTCGGCGGAGAAGAAGCCGCCCCCGGGTGAAGTCATGTCCCGCTCCACATACGACAGAATTCCGCGCGCCACCGCCGCGAAAGCGCGATCGCCCGCGAGTTGAAAACCCTCGAGATAGGCCAGCGCGAGCTGGCCCTGATCGTAGAGCATTTTCTCGAAGTGCGGGACATGCCACGCGCCATCGACTGAATAGCGGTGAAATCCGCCGCCGAGGTGATCGTGCATGCCGCCCATCGCCATCTTGCGCAGGGTGGTAACGAGCATCAGGCGGGCACGGTCGCGCGTCTCTGCGGAGGCATCAGGTGCCGCGGCGGCGCGCGCGAGAAAACGCAGGACGGCGGGCCGCGGAAATTTTGGCGCGTTGCCGAAGCCACCCCACTCGCGGTCAAAACTCTCCCACAAGCCGTTGACGCCGCGCGCGAGATCCTCCGCGCCACGCACCGGCGCGCCCGCGGCCGGGACCTGTGATTGCACCTGCTGGCTGAGGGCTTCGATCACGCGGTCCCCCTGCTCCAGGATCTGGGCGTGCTGCTCCCGCCAGGCGTCGGCGATCGCGACCAGCACCTCCGGAAAACCCTTCCGACCGTAGCGCTCCACCGGCGGAAAATAGGTGCCGCCCAGAAACGGCTTGAGCTCCGGCGTGAGCCACACGCTCAACGGCCAGCCGCCGCTGCCGGTCGTGGCTTGCACGAAGGTCATGTACATGCGGTCCACGTCCGGGCGTTCCTCGCGGTCGACCTTGATGCAGACGAAGTGCTCGTTCAGGATCGACGCCGCCCGCTCGTCCTCAAAGGACTCGTGGGCCATGACGTGGCACCAATGGCAGGTCGAATAGCCGACCGAGAGAAAAATCGGCTTGTCCTCGCGGCGCGCTTTGGCGAAGGCCTCGTCGCCCCACGGCATCCAATCCACCGGATTTTGCGCGTGCTGACGGAGATACGGAGATCTCTCATGGATCAGACGGTTCGCGACGACGGGCATAAAAGGGGAACCAAGCACACATCGACCCCCGGCGGTAATGAATTCTGCGTTTGGTCGGCTCTGCATTTGGTTCCGGCGCCTTGTCCCACGGCGCTTTTCCCCTATCCTCGCGGCTCGCATGACGCCCCGCCCACCCCGACTGTCCGTGCCGCTGCAGTGGTTCGCCGCCGCCCTCAGCGGCCTGGGCATGAATTTCGCCTTCCCCAACTGGGACCAGGGGTGGCTCGCCTGGATTGCGCTCACCCCGCTGCTCGCCGCAATCTGGCTTCCGACGGCGGATCCGGCGCCTCGCACACGCTCAAAATGGATCCGGTGGGTGTTTGAGCCGGGTCCGTTTCTGCTCGGCTACGTCACCGGCGCATTTTTCTTCCTGCCTTCGATCTACTGGATGAGCGAAGTTACGGGACCCGGCTGGTTTTTCTTCAC
>JANMQT010000193.1:0-7639 GCA_031370675.1 Verrucomicrobiota bacterium | reverse complement strand
TGCTGCGTGAGTTCGCGGCCTACACGAGCACGGACGAGAACAGCAACCGCGTGGGCGAATTCGCGGTCGGCACCAACACCGCCTGCCGCGGCGTGATCGGCCATATTCTGCAGGACGAGAAGATTCCCGGCATCCACATCGCCTTCGGCCATCCCTACGCCGAGCATACCGGCCAGAACTGGATCTCGAAGACGCACATCGACTGCGTTGGGCGGGATTTTGACATCTGGTTCGACGATGAAAAGGTGATGGAGGGCGGGAAGTTCCTGATCTGAGACGGCTTGGTCGGAAACTCGAAATTCGAAGCTCGAAACTCGAAGTAAGTCTAAGAGGTCCGAACTTCTAAAAAGCTCCGATCGCTGCAAAGCTCATACCGCTTCGGAGCTGGACGAGGGCTTGCGCGGATCTCTAGGATTTGAGTCGATGATCCCCGAACAGCGCGCGCGCTTCAACGCGCAGTTCACCGACGCGAAATACGCCGCGATGGTGCACGACGCGAACACGCGCCATCGCTGGCCGACCGATTTCCGGATTTCGGAATCACCCATCTTTCTTTCCGCCGAATTTACGACGGAGCTCGCGGGCGCCGCGAATGACATCGTCGCCCAGCTCCGGACGCCGGCCTTCGCCCGGCACGCGCAATCCGCCATCCCGCCGGGCCTCGCCGTTCCCGCTGAAACGGCGCATCCCATCTTCCTCCAGGTGGATTTCGCCGTTTGCGATCACGGCCGCGGACGTCTCACCCCACGGTTGATCGAGCTGCAAGGTTTCCCGAGCCTCTATGGATTCCAGGCGTTCCTCACCAGCGTCATGCGCCGGCATTACGACCTGCCCGGCGAGCTCACTCCGTTTTTCAGCGGTCTCAACGAGGCCGGTTACTTCGATTTGCTCCGCCACACGATCCTCGGGGCGTCCGCTCCGGAAAATGTCGTGCTGCTCGAAATTCAGCCCGACCAGCAAAAGACCCGGATCGACTTCGCCTGCACCGAGGCGGCGCTCGGCATCCGACCGGTGTGCCTCACCGGCGTGCGCCAGCGCGGTCGCCAGCTTTTCTACGAGCGCGACGGGCGCGAGACGCGAATCGAGCGGATCTACAACCGCGTGATCTTCGACGAGCTGCAGCGCAAGCCGTTCGATTTCGGGTTTCGCTTCTCGGACGATCTCGACGTGACCTGGGTCGGTCACCCGAACTGGTACTTCCGCATCAGCAAGCACACGATGCCGTTTTTGCGCAGCGCCCACGCTCCACCCTCGTTTTTTGCGGACGAATTCCCGGCAGACGAACGCATCGAGGACTACGTGCTCAAGCCGCTTTATTCCTTCGCCGGGTTGGGGGTGGACATGGACCCGACGCGGGAAAAACTCGCCGCCCTGGCGCGCCCACGGGAATCGATCCTCCAGCGCAAGGTCGAGTACGCGCCGTTCGTCCCGACCGTGGACGGGGCGCATTCGAAGGCGGAAGTCCGCATGATGTTTGTCTGGCCCGAGGACGGCGAACCGCGGCTGGTGAACAACCTCGTGCGGATGAGCCAGGGGAGAATGATGGGCGTCGACTTTAACAAGAACAAGACCTGGGTCGGATCGAGCGTGGCATTGCATCCCTGACGCGAGCCACTTAACGCGGGGGCGAACGGTGGATTTGAGTTTTGGGCATTCCTTGCGTAAGTCACCGCACATCATGTCCGTGTTTGAACTCTTTGTGGCGATCGGCGGTACGTTGCTGGTGATTTTCTTCCTGGTGCAGGCGATGCAGCGGAATCGCGAGCCGGATGGTTACAAGCACCGCGACGGCCTCGTGGCAATGGCCCGGCCGCCTGGACGGGAAAAACCGCCGGTGCCGCTGCGGCCGGCGGCTGCGAAGGTCCTCGCCGAGAAGGAACGTGCCGCGCGCGCGGATCGGCCGCGCCCCGCGGACGACGGGTCCGATACCTCCCCTTCGCCACGCCAGGCGGTGTGAGGTCCCGCGCGACATCCCGAGCTGTCTTCATGTTGTATTCCCTTTCGTTTTTGCGCCGCCTTCGTTGGGCGGCCCTGCTCACCCTTTTGCTCGCGTTCGCGGTGGCGCTGCCGGCTGACGCCGCGACAAAAAAGAAGAAGAGTTCGGAATCGAGCAAGAAATCTTCGTCCAAGAAGAAAGGCTCGAAATCCGGCAAGAGCTCCACGGGGAAAAACCGCAAGGGTCGCGGCAGCCGGCGCTCGCGCGGATTCGTGGAGCCGTCGTTTACCGTGCCCGACATCCGCCGTGGATTTCAAACCGTGATCATCGACGCGGGCCACGGCGGCCACGACCGCGGCGGGATCGACGGCCAGACGATCGCGGAAAAGGAAATCGCCCTCGATACCGCCCTCCGGCTCGAGCAACTCCTCCGCCGCGCTGGGTTCCGGACGGTGATGACGCGCAGCACCGACGACTTCATCTCGCTGCCCGGACGGGTGGCCACGGCCAACGCCTCCTCCAACTCCATCTTCGTGAGCGTGCATTACAACTCCTCGCGTAATCTCGATGCGCGCGGCTTCGAGACGTATTACTACCATGCAGCCGGCTATCCGCTTGCGGCGCGGATTCATCGCAATCTCCTCGCCACGCTACCGACCGAAGATCGCGGCATTCGCCGCCGCGGGTTCTACGTCATCCGCAACTCGCGCATCCCCGCCGTGCTTTGCGAGTGCGGTTTCCTGACCAACGCGCTCGAGGGCAATGCCGCACTCGGCCGTGGCTATCGGCAAAAGGTGGCCGAAGCCATCGCGAAGGCCGTCGTCGAAACGCGGCGCGACGGCGGCTAAACCCTGCTCCCTTTCGAAGCTCCTATTCGCATTGCGCCGATTCGCGGTTGACGGATACTACTCAGTGGTTTGCGGGCGCTTCCGATGAAACCAATTTCCTTTGTTGTCGCGTTCGTCGCGCTGATCAGCGCGGCCCACGCTCGAGCAGACTTCGCCGCGCCAAACACCGTTCCTGCGGGTGGGACAAATCTTGGCACGATTCTACGCGCGGATGGCGCCCGGCAATATCAGCAATACATTGCCGCCAGCCAGTTCACAGCCCCTGCGCTCAACCAACCCATTCTGGTCACCGGGCTCCAAGTCCGCCTGCCCAACGCGTCGAATCCCCCAACATGGCCCCCCAGCCCCGTCACATTCAGCTCATTTATCGTGACGCTTGCCGTGGCCAGTCCCGCGCTCGCAGGTTCCGGCGGGGCCTTCAATCCGGCCGTGAGCTTTCAGGGCAACATGGTGAATCCCGTCACCGTTTACAACGGCAGCCTCACGGTCCCAACCAATGCTTTCCAAAGCGGAGTGTCGGCACTGGAAATTCGCTTCAACGTTTCCAATTACACGCTTCGCCCTGGTGATAATCTGGTCGTCTACGTCAGTCATTCCGTCAGTGACCAGCCCACGCTGCCCACGCCGGGATTCGAAACGGTGGACACCACCAGCGATCCGACGGCGTCTTCGGCGGTCTTCTGCCGCGACAATACTTCGCCAAGCTGGGCGGCCACCGGCCAGACGTCGGCCCCGTATTTGTTCAATCTCGTCACCGATCCCCGGCTGATCAACGTCAGCACCCGCGCACGCGTCGAAACCGGCGCCAATATCATCATCGGAGGATTCGTCATTGGCGGCAACGTGCCAAAAAAGGTGCTGGTGCGCGCGCTCGGGCCGAGTCTCACCGCGGCCGGTGTCCCGAATGTGCTGGCCGATCCGCAGCTTGTGCTTTTCCAGGGCGCAAACTCCATCGCCAACAATGACAACTGGCAAAGTGTTAGCGCGGCGAACACCGCCGCGATCCAAGCCACCGGGTTCGCTCCCAGCGATCCGCGGGAATCGGCGATTCTGATTACGCTCCAACCCGGCGCGTACACCGCCCAGGTTTTGGGCGCGGGGGGCAGCTCCGGCGCTGCGCTGGTCGAAGTTTACGACGTCGACACGGTTTCCGCGTCGACCGTCATCAACATCAGCACGCGGGCCAAGGTCCAGACCGGCGCCGACGTGGCCATCGCGGGCTTTGCCATCCGCGGTGCCAGCAAGACCGTGCTTTTGCGCGGGCTGGGGCCGAGCTTGACGCAAGCGGGGGTCCCAGGTGCGCTGCAAGATCCGAATTTGCAATTGTTCAACGCCGCGGGCACTTCCATCGCCTCCAGCAATGACTGGCAGGACGCCGGCAGCGCCAATACCGGAAGGATTCAGGCCACGGGTCGGCCACCCTCGGACCCGCGCGAAAGCGCCATCCTGATCACTTTGGCGGAAGGCAACTACACCTGCATCCTGACCGGCGTGGGCTCGACCACCGGTGTGGGACTCATCGAGGTTTACGAAATTCCGTAGCGACCCCCCGCGGCCCAACATCAGGCTTGTGCCCCCCCGCCGCGCAACGCACGATCGGGGCCATGCTGGTTTCGCGCGCGGAAATGCAGGCGCTGGAGAAAGCGATTTTCGCCTCCGGGCCGGATGCCGAGAGTCTGATGGAAAGCGTCGGACGCGCGATGGCGAATATTTTGCGCCGCGACCATCCGAACCCGCGTGAAATCGCGGCGTTGGTCTACGTCGGACGCGGTCACAATGGCGGCGATGCCCTCGTGGTCGCGCGCGCGCTTCGCGAGGCGGGGGCGCAGGTGACCGTGCGCCTCGCCCACCCGCTCGGGCAGCTCGCTCCCCTCACCGCGAGGATGCTCGCCCGCCTGCCCGACGAGGTGACCCGTGAATGGATCGACCCGGAGCTCGCCTCAACCGTCTGCATCGCCCATGTCGATCTGGTGATCGACGGCCTGCTCGGCCTGAACGCCACGGGTCCGCTGCGCCCCCGCGAGCGCGCCGCCTGCCGAGAACTCAATGCCCTGCGGCGCGGACGCCTGGCGGGGAGGGTCGTCGCCCTGGATCTGCCCAGCGGATTGGACTGTGAGACGGGCGAAGCCGATGCCGACGCCGTTCGCGCGGACCTGACGCTGACCGTCGGCTTTGCCAAGCGGGGTCTCGTGGCCGATGGCGCCGCGAACCTCGTGGGTCGACTCGCGGTCATTCAACTTCCGGAATTTGCGCGGGCTGCGAACCAACTCTCGATGCACGACGCGAATCACGATCGCGCCGCCGACCCGCTCGCGCTGGCGCCACTGCTGCCACCGCGCGATTTCGATTCCCACAAGGGACTCTTCGGTCGGGTGGGCATCCTCGCCGGCAGCGAGGGCTTCACCGGGGCCGCGGTGCTTTCGGCTCTCGGGGCCCTCCGCGGGGGCGCCGGGCTCGTCACGCTTTTCGTGCGGCGCGCCATTTATCCGATCGTGGCCGCCGCCGCCCCGCCTGAGGCGATGGTCACGCCGATCGACCAGCCGCGCGACGTCCTCTCGGCCAAGCTCGACGTGCTCGCGCTCGGGCCGGGATTGGGGCGCGCGGACGCGGATGAAGTGTGCGACCTGGTCGCCCGCTTCCCCGGCCCGGCGGTCGTGGACGCCGACGCGCTAAACCTCGTCGCCGCGCACCGCGATCGCGCAGCGTTGCTCGACCACGATGCCGGTCCCCGCCTGCTCACGCCGCATCCGGGCGAAATGGCGCGACTATTCCCGTTCGCGAATGAGCACTCGCGCGCAGAGACCGCCCAAAAATTCTGCGCCAGCCATCCGCGGACTACCCTGTTGCTCAAGGGGGCCCGCACGGTGGTCGCGCAACGCGGCCTGCCTCTCTCCTACAACACCACCGGCACTCCCGGGATGGCCACGGGCGGGATGGGGGATGTCCTCACCGGCGTGTGTGCCGCCCTGCTGGGTCAGGGGCTCGCGCCGTACGACGCCGCGCGCCTCGGCGCATGGCTCTGCGGGCGTGCGGCCGAACGGGCGATCGCGCGGCGCGAATCGGAGCAGTCCCTGCTCCCGACCGACGTATTGGCCGGCCTCGGAGGCGCCTTCCGCGACCTGATTCGCCCTGACGCTTACTGAGTTTGGCGACACGATGAGCACTGGACAAGGCGGGTCGTTCTGCCAGACTCCCGCGCTACGAAAACCCCTCATGAGCGCGCTGGCATTTTTGAAGAGATTTATCGCCCGACCGGCCCAGGTCGCGTCGGTCATACCCAGCTCAAAAGCGGTCACGAAAAAGGTCGCGGATAGGTTTGATTTCTCCAAGCCGCGGGTCTTTGTGGAATTTGGACCCGGGGAGGGCTGCCACACCCGCGAACTGCTTCGCCGCGCGACGCCTGACTCGCAGTTTCTGCTTTTTGAACTCGATCCCGAGCTCGCGCGGCTCCTGGAGCGTCAATTCGCCGCCGACCACCGTGTGCATGTCATCCATGGCGACGCCGCCACGCTCACGCAGGAGCTCACCCGCCGCGGGATCGACCAGTGCGATTACGTGCTTTCCGGCATCCCGTTCAGCCTGCTGGAAATCAACAAGAAGCGTCACCTCCTGCGGGGCGTCTACGATGCGCTCGCGCCGGGCGGAATCTTTCTCATTTACCAGGTGACAGACGAATTGCGCCGACACGCATTGCCCCTGTTTCAGCGGGCGGAGAGCTCGTACTGCCTGATGAATTTCCCGCCGTATTTCATCATCAGCTTCTTCAAGGAGCAGAAAGATTTTGCGGCCGTCGGTGCGAACGGGAGCAACGGCCACAACGGCCACCGTCGCCGCTGACCCTCGCCCCGATGGCGCGGGTTTGGATTTGCCGGGACCCGGCGGCTCGGCGACTTTTAGATTGCAGTCCCCCTATTCCCATGAGCACCCGCATCGAAAAAGATTCGATGGGCGAAATGCCCGTCCCCGCCGACGCCCTTTATGGCGCGTCCACCCAACGTGCCGTCCTGAATTTTCCCATCAGTCACCAGGGATTCTCGCGCCCATTCATCCGCGCCCTCGGCATCGTCAAGGCCGCCGCCGCGCACGCAAACGAGAAGCTCGGGAAGCTGCCCAAGGACATCGCGGAGCACATCGCCCGGGCCGCCGAAGAGATGATCGAGGGCAAACTCGACGCGCATTTCCCGATCGACATCTACCAGACCGGCAGCGGCACCTCGACCAACATGAACGCGAACGAGGTCATCGCGAACCGCGTCTCGCAGGTGGTCGGGCGCCCGATCGGCTCGAAGATGCCGGTGCATCCGAACGATCACGTGAACATGGGGCAGTCGTCCAACGACACCATTCCGACGTCGATGCACATCTCCGCCGCGGAGGTGCTCAAGCATACGCTGCGGCCCGCGCTCGTGAATCTCCACGCCGGGCTCGACGCCAAGGCCAAGGAATTCTGGGACATCATCAAGATCGGCCGCACGCACCTGATGGACGCCACGCCGGTCCGCCTCGGCCAGGAGTTCGCCGGGTACGCCCGCCAGACCGAGCTCGCCATCGAGCGCGTGGACAAGGCGATCGCCGCGCTGGCGGAATTGCCTTTGGGCGGCACGGCGGTCGGCACCGGGCTCAACTGCCATCCCGATTTCCCGCCGCTCGCGATCGCGGAAATCAGCAAGCGCACCGGCATCGCCTTTCGCGAGGCGAAGGATCATTTTGAGGCGCAGAGCGCCAAGGACGGATTCGTGGAGGCCAGCGGCTTGCTCAAGACGATCGCAATCGGGCTGCACAAAATCGCGATGGACATCCGCTGGCTAAGCAGCGGGCCGCGCTGCGGCATCGGCGAGATCAATCTTCCCTCCAC
>JANMQT010000180.1:0-3510 GCA_031370675.1 Verrucomicrobiota bacterium | reverse complement strand
TGCGGTCGCTGCTCGAGATTGAGATCGGCGACGTCTGGGTCGAGGGCGAGGTGTCGAATTTCCGGCGGCAATCCTCGGGGCATCTCTACTTCACGCTCAAGGACGAGCACAGCCAGCTCGCCTGCGTGATGTTTCGCGGCGCGGCGGCTGCCGGCGGCAGCCTGCTCGCCGACGGCAACCGGGTGCAGCTGCACGGCACGGTCACCGTTTACGAGGCGCGCGGACAGTACCAGCTCATCGTGAAGATCGTGCAACCGCTCGGGCGCGGCGCGCTGCAGGCGAAATTCGAGGCGCTAAAGGCGAAACTTTCGGCCGAGGGATTGTTCGACCCGGCGCGCAAGAAAATGATCCCGCGCTTCCCGGGCACCATCGGCATCGTGACCTCGCCCACCGGCGCGGCGCTGCAGGACATGCTTCAGATTCTCGCGCGGCGCGCGCCGTGGGTGCGCGTGCTGGTGCATCCGGTCCGCGTGCAGGGCACCGGCGCGGCTGCCGAAATTGCCGCCGCCATCGACGACTTCAACGCCTGGGCCCGCGGCCGGAACACCACGCTGCAGGTCGACGTCCTCGTCGTCGCGCGCGGTGGCGGGAGCCTCGAGGATCTTTGGGAATTCAACGAGGAGGCCGTCGCCCGCGCGATCGCCGCATCCGATCTGCCCGTCGTGTCAGCGGTCGGCCACGAGATCGATTTCACGATCGCGGATTTCGCGGCCGACCTGCGCGCGCCGACGCCGAGTGCGGCGGCCGAGCTGATCGTGCCCGACACGGCGGCGCTGCGTGCGAGCCTGCAGGCGACGGGCGAACTGCTGCGCCGGTCGCTGGCCGATTGGACCGAGCGAGCGCGCGAGCGATTGCAAACGATGGCCCGCGGCGAGCTGTGGCGTGCACCGCGCCGGCGGGTAGACGAGGAGCGGCAGCGCGTGGATCAAGCCGCCGCTGCGCTGGTGCGCGAGACGCGGGCGAAGATTGACGCGCTGCGAAATTCGCTCGAGCAGTTGGATCTGAAGCTCCGGCCCCACGGGATGAGGTCGGCGGTCGAGGCGGGGCGGCAGGAAATCGCGCTCGCGCAGCGGCGGCTCAAGCATGGCATCGCCCAGCGGATGCAACACGAGCGGGCGCGGTTGTTGAAGGCCGAGGGTCTGCTCCGGGTGCTGGGACCGCAGGCCACGCTGGAGCGCGGGTATTCCATCACGACCGATGAAAAGGGCGCTGCGCTGACCTCGGTGCGCGGGGTGCGAGCCGGGATGAAGCTGCGCACCAAACTGGCGGACGGCGAGGTGAAGTCGACTACCGATTGAACAGAGAAAGTCGAAGCTCGAAATTCGGAATTCGAAGGAATTATCAAATATCTTTGAAGCCCCAAAAAAGCTCAAAGACGCCCTTTTCTTCTTTCCTGGCATCTCGCTGTTGAACTCTCTTTGAGTTTCCAATTTCGACCTCCGAGTTTCCCGTGGCGTCCGCCACGGGTTCGGTCCAGATTCCCCGCTTACGCCCATGTCGTTTGACCTCAAAGCGCTCGTCGCCGCCCGCCTCGGCGACAATTACGATCTGCACGAGCAGCACATCAATCCCACGCTCGTGCAGGTGCAGCGGATCATTGGCTTCGACCGTGTGTACGCGCGGGCCGAGGGCGCCTATCTCTACGACCCGGCCGGGAACGACTACCTCGATTTCCTCAGCGGCTACAGCGTCTTCAACACGGGGCGCAATCATCCGGTCATCAAGCAGGCCCTGCACGACGCGCTGGATCTCGATCTACCAAACATGGTGCAGATGGATTGCTCGTTGCTGAGCGGATTGCTGGCCGAGGCGCTGCTCAAGAAATGCCCGTCTCATCTCGACGCCGTCTTTTTCTGCAACAGCGGGACCGAGGCGGTCGAGGGCGCGATCAAATTCGCGCGGGCCGCGACCGGACGCTCGAAGATCGTCTCGCTCCATGGTTCGTACCACGGGCTCAGCTACGGTTCGCTTTCGATCACGGATTCCGGAAATTTTCGCGAGGGCTTCGGGGATCTGCTCGCGGGAGTGACGCACGTGGAAATCGGCGACCTCGCCGCGCTGGAGGCCGCGTTGGCGGCGGGCGACGTGGCGGCGTTTATCATCGAGCCGGTGCAGGGCAAGGGCGTGCATTACCCGACTGACGATTTCTATCCGCAGGCGCAGGCGCTGTGCCGGACACACGGCACGCTGTTCGTCTGCGACGAGGTGCAGAGCGGCCTGGGCCGGACGGGCAAGTGGTGGGCGCACGAGCATTGGGGCCTCGAGCCGGACATCATGACGCTCGCGAAATCGCTCAGCGGCGGTTACGTGCCGTGCGGCGCGATCGTCACGCGCCGGAGCATTTACCAAAAGGTCTTCAGCAGCCTCGACCGTTGCGTGGTGCACAGTACGACGTTCGGCCGGAACAATCTCGCCATGACCTGCGGCCTGGCGACGCTCAGCGTGCTGGAGGAAGAGGGCCTGGTCGAGAACGCGGCGCGGCGCGGCGACCAGCTCATGGAACGCATCGATGCCCTGCGCGTGAAGCATCCAATCATCAAGGAGGTGCGCGGCAAGGGGCTCATGATCGCGATCGAATTCGGCGAGCCGCCTGGGTTCGCGGGCAAGGTGGCGTGGCGCGCGATGCACAAGATGGACGGCGGGCTCTTTATCCAGACGGTGGTGGTGCCGATGATGAGCAAGCACCGCATCCTCACGTTGGTGGCGGGTCACAACATGGATGTGATCAAGATCCTGCCGCCGCTGATCATCGGCGACCGCGAGATCGATCGCTTCGTCGACGCGCTCGACCAAACCCTGACCGCGGTACGCCAGCCGGTCGGGCCGATTTGGGAATTGACGGCAAACCTGCTGCGCCAAAAGGCCGCCACGCGCCGCGCCGACAAGCGCCGCCGCGAGGTGCACGCGGCTTAGCGACGAAAGCCGCCGCGGGATTTCAGGCGGCGGCGGAGAGCGCAAAGAGCCGCTCACGCGCCTGCTCGATCCAGCGCGTCAAGAAGGCGAAGGATTGGTGGAGGCGCAGCACCTTGGCGGCGTCGCGCTCGCCGGCCAACGTCCAATACTGGTCGGCGGTCCGCAATTCGTCGAGGAGCAGCGCCTCGCGCTGCCGCAGCGTCTCGAGCCAGGTCTCGACCTCGGCGCGCAGGGCGAGTTGTTCGCCCGCCAGCAGCGCGCGCGCGACCGACGAACCCGCCGCGTTCCGCCGGCCGAGGAAGGCGTCGACCCGGCCTGCCAGCGCGGACGCCGGGGTGAACATGCCCGCGACATCGGCGGGCACGGTGGCCGCCGACGACGAGCGGGCGCCGGGAAACTCAAGATCGAGGAGATGCTGCAGCCGGAGTTTCGGGTCGCGCAGCGTGCGAAACGCGAGTTCTGCGGCGGCGAATTCGGCAATCTCGCGCGTCGTGCCGCAGCTGTCGGGATGCGCGGCAGCCGCACGCGCTTGAAAAGCCTCCTTCACGGCCTCGGGATCCAAAAACGGCCGCCGTTCCAGCTCGAGCCTCGCGAAGC
>JANMQT010000150.1:0-2846 GCA_031370675.1 Verrucomicrobiota bacterium | reverse complement strand
AAGGCGGGCGACACGGAAGGCGCCCGCACCACGTTTCGCGAAACTGTCGCGATGGACAAACGGACGCCGGCGAACTTCGACGCTGAGTCATTCGTCGGAACCCAACTCGTCGGTGCCCTGATTGCAAAACCGGATTTTACGACGGCGCTCGTCGTCGCCAAGACGATCCAGGATGAATCCCGGCGCGGACGCGCGCTGTTGTCCATTGCCGCCGCCGCCGCGGCAAAAGATTCAGCCACCGCCGAAGAGGCGCTGAAGGCCATCGGCGATCCGCTCGCCCGCTCGCTCGCGGCGTCCGAGGCCGTCGATTCCGCCCTGAAGCAGGACCAGCCCAAAGCCGCACTCATCTTCGCGGGCTTGGCCGAGGATCAAGGCTTTCGAGCCCAGTGCCTGGGGGCCTTGCTGAGTTACGGGATCGATCACGGCGACGCCGCGGATGTCGTGCCGCAAGTGCTCGCGCTAAAGGATCCGGTGTCCATCGCGCGGCTCGCCACCGACGCGCTGCGAGGGCGCGCCTTTCGAGAGATCAAAGTGGACGAGACGAGCCTGATTGCCGCTGTTGAAACCGCCCTGTCTGCGATCCGACCGGGGTATCAGCATGCACTGCTGGTTGACGATTTCAGCCGGGCCGTCACCGGGTTCGACTCCGTCAAGGGGTTGGAACTGCACAACCGAGCCGCGGGGTTGTCTGCCCAACTGACCGGCGAAGATGCGGCCGAAAGGGATCGTGAAATTGCCCGCGCTGTCGCCGCGAATGTGGCCGCGGATGCCGTGACGAAAACGGCCGACCCCCTGGAGAAGGAACGGAACGACGCCATTGACCAATGGTCGAGATTTGTCGCCAACAATCTGGCCGATCCCATTTTCACCGACTTCCGGGCAACGCTCGACAACCTGCCCAATTCTGCACCCGCCGGTGCCGCGAACCGGGCCTGGACCGTGTTTGGCAGCGTCTCGACCCAGGCCAGCAAGCTGGTCGACGCGCTGAAGCAGATTCGGGCGAAGCGGGCTGAACTGGCCGCGAGAGCTGCCGCGAGCGCGAGCGGCCAGAAATAGCGACGCGGCCGATCCCCATCGTGTTCGAGAATAATCTTGGATTTTTCCCGGCCATCACGCTCCGTCCAAGACACCGTCTGCACGTCACACTGCATCGGCGCGGATGAAGAGGAGTCGACGGACGAAGGACGACAACCAGAAGAAGTCTGTCCGGATTCTTGGTGTCCTACGATTGCTTGGTGGATTGCAAGCAAAGAAAGGGCGGGTGCTGCGTCTCCACCTGCGAAAGCGAGATCTCTGCGCTCGCGCTGCCAGCGCGGGTGTGGCACCGTCCGCCCGAACCTGCAACACCCCCCACCGCACACGTGCTTGAATCCCTCGTCAGTCTCGTTGAACGCGTTGGCCCCTGGGGATATGCCATCATCTTCGTTATTGTGATGCTGGAGTGCCAGCCGGGCCTGGGCTTCTTCATGCCGGGCGAAACTCTGGTGGTCACCGGCGGGTTCTTCGCCGCGCAAGGATTGTTCAACCTGCCCGGCCTGATCGTGCTGGTGACCGTCGCGGCCATCCTGGGCGACACCATCGGATTCGAGGTGGGCCTGCGGCTGGGACGCGGCTGGCTCCTGAGCCACGGCCGCTGGCTCGGCGTGCGCGAGAAGCAGCTTGATCGGGTCGACCGTTATTTTCACCGGCATGGCGGCAAGAGCGTCTTTCTCGGCCATTTCATGCACATCTTTCGGGCCCTGATGCCGTTCATCGCGGGTTCTTGCAGGATGCCCTACCGGCGCTTCATCGCCTACAATTCCGTGGGCTGCGTGCTGTGGGCGACGACCTTCACTTTGCTCGGCTATTTCTTCGGTGCCAGCCTGCCACTGATCGAAAAATGGCTCGGCCACGCCACCGCCGTCGCGCTGGGGATCGCGGTGCTGGCCGGCGTATGCTTCTGGCTCTGGCACGGGTCCTCGCGGCGCCAGAAACCGTGAGGAATCCGACCCATGGCGCTGACGACGAAGCCCGTGGTCCTGATCGCCTACACCACGCTTTACCGCGAAGGCGGTCCGAAATTCGCGCGCGCGGCCGCGACGCTGGCGCGCGAGCGGACAGCAGCGCGGCCGGACGCGGAGGTGGTGCTCGCGCGGGTCGAGAGCAAACGCGATTTTGTCGATGCGCTCGAGGCCGTTTCCGCCGCGGGCCAGTGGCTCGTGGAGCTCCATTTCATCGGCCACGGCGGCATGTACGGCCCGATGTTCCGGACGCGCGCGATGCCCGAGCAATTCAGCCCGCACGAGTGGCGGAATCTGCGCCTCCCGTTCGCCCCCGGCGGCGAGGCGTATTTTCACGCCTGCCGCTCCGCGCGGTGGTTCGCCCCGTTCTTCGCGCGCACGTTTGGTGTGCCCGCCAGCGGCTATCATTGGTACACCACGGTCTCGCTGGCCCCGGATCGCTTCAAATGGGATCGCTTCGGCGATCGGTCCGCCTCAGCTCCGATCTACGTGATCGGTTGCAAGGGCCGGAAGTCACATGGCCTCGCGGGCGCGGCCGCCAAGTACGCAGGCGTGGCCGCCGCCGAGAAGTGGAAGCGCTTCCTGCCTGAGGATCCGAAGGGTGACCCGACCTACGACGCGATGGCGCCGCTCTACGACGAAGTGTTCCAGGATATCGGCGTGCGCGAGGACGAATGGAACTGGCTCGCCGCCCGCCTGCCGAAGGACGGCGCGGCGCGCGTGCTCGACCTCGGCTGCGGAAACGGCACGCTGCTCGTGAAGATGGCGGGCGGCATTGGGGCGGGCGTTGGCCTCGATGCCTCACCCGTCATGATCGAGCTGGCGCGCCGGCGCGCGGCGGCGCAT
>JANMQT010000132.1:0-13895 GCA_031370675.1 Verrucomicrobiota bacterium | reverse complement strand
GAGCGCACAAGCAACCCGTGGGGCATCGCCCCGGCCAAGCGCGAGGAGTGGAAAAACGCGGACACCGTGGCACCGACCGTGGAGGAAAATCCCGGTTTCGAGGTGCTGTACTGGGTCGGCTGCGCAGGCTCGTATGATCCCTCGGCGCAGAAGACGGCGCGGGCCTTCGCGGAAATCCTGAACCACGCGAAGGTAAACTTCGCCATTCTTGGCAAGCGCGAGGGCTGCACCGGAGACCCCGCCCGCCGCGCGGGCAACGAGTACCTCTACCACTCGCTCGCGACGGGGAACGTCGAAATCCTCAACGCGGTGTTGCTGGATGAGAAACTGGATCCGAACAAGGCCAAGCGCGTGGTGGCGACCTGCCCGCATTGCTTCAATGCGTTGAAGAACGATTACCCGCAGTTGGGCGGAAATTACAAGGTCGTCCACCACACGCAGCTCATCGAGGAACTGATCGCCCTGGGCAAGCTGCCGGAGATGATCCTGGACGAAAAATTCACCTATCACGACCCGTGTTATCTCGGCCGGCACAATGAGGTTTACGACGCCCCGCGCACGGTGTTGACCGGCGGCGGCAAGGCGAAGTCAGCGTTCGCGGAGATGCCGCGGAACAAAAACAGTTCGTTTTGCTGCGGCGCGGGCGGGGCGCAATTCTGGAAGGAAGAGGAGGCGGGCACCATGAAGGTCGCCGAGAACCGTTACCGCGAGGCCGAGGCGACCGGCGCGAAGACCATTGCCGCGGGGTGTCCGTTTTGTAAGTCGATGCTCGCGAGCAGCGAGAGCGCGGGCCGTGAAGGCGCCCCGGTCATCCTGGACATCGCCGAGCTGGTGGCCGAAAACCTGCGCAAGACCAAGGCCAAATTGGGGCTTGCCGGGTAAGGAAAGAAGGTTTCGCACTGAGCACACGGAGTCCACGGAGAAAAGACCGATGGATCTGAATGAAATCACAGGCCACGTCGTGGACGCAGCGTTTCGGATTCACCGGGACGTTGGGCCCGGCTGCTTGAGAGCGTTTACGAGGTGATCCTGTGCGATTCATTGCGAAAACTAGGCATCGAAGTCGAACGGCAGAAGCCAATCTTGATTCGCTTTGAAGGCAAGACCTTCGCGGAGGGCTATCGCGCGGATTTGGTGGTCGCTGGACAGGTCCTCGTCGAGATCAAATCTGTCGAACAACTTGCCCGCATTCACCGCAAGCGGGTCTTCACCTATCTGAATTGCGCCTCGGTTTACTGATCAACTTTGGAGGAACAATGCTAAAAGGGAATATCGAGGGCCTTGTTCACGGTGAACTGCCCGATCTTCATGAGGAGCGTCGTTCAATGTGCCCACCGGAAACTTGATTCAGTCCTCCGTGAACTCCGTGAGCTCCGTGCGAACCCATTGAGACCCGGCAAAGTCCAGCTAGGGTAGCAACCGAATTCCCCTTCCCCCAAGCACATGATCAATTTCGACCTCTCCCCTGAACAAAGGGAAATGCAGCGCATGGCCAGGCAGTTTGCCGCCGAGCGCATCATCCCAAACGCAGCGAAATGGGATCGCGAGGAATCCTACCCGGCGGAATTCGTCAAGGAAGCCGCCGACCTTGGGCTGCTCAACATCACCATCCCCGAAGAGTACGGCGGCCTTGGCCTTGGCCTCGTCGAGGAGGTCCTGATCGGCGAGGAGCTCGGCTACGCCTGCATGGGGTTCGACACGATCATCCTCGCGTCCGATCTCGCGATCGTCCCGATCAAGATCGCAGGCAACGACGAGCAAAAAAAACGCTTCTTCCCGCTGCTCCACACGGGACTCGGCGCCTTCTGCCTTTCGGAGGCGGACAACGGCTCCGACGCGGGTGCGCTCAAGACCCGCGCGGAATTCGTCGGCGACGACGTGGTCCTCAACGGCACCAAAATGTGGATCACAAATGGCGGCGTCGCGGCGCTCTACGTCGTCTTCGCGCGCATGGAAACCGAGCACAAGCACACCGGCACCGTCGCCATCGTCGTGCCCGCCGATGTTCCCGGCATCTCGCACAACAAACTGCACGGCAAGATGGGCCAGCGCTGCAGCTACACCGCGGAGATGATTTTCGAAAATGTCCGGGTCCCTCGCGCCAACATTCTCGGTGAGCCCGGGGACGGCTTCAAGATTGCGATGAAGACGCTCGATCGCACGCGCATCACGGTCGCGGCCGGCTCCGTCGGCGTGGCCCGCCGCGCGCTCGAGGAAAGCGTGAAGTACGCCAAGACGCGCCACGCCTTCAACCAGCCCATCGCGAATTTCCAGGCCATCCAATTCAAGCTCGCGGACATCAAGATGGGTCTCGACACCAGCCGGTTGCAGACGCTTTACGCCGCGTGGCTGGTGGACAACGACCGCGCGCACGGCCAGGCCAGCGCGATCGCAAAATGCCGGGCCTCCGACGTTGCCTTCGCCGCGGCGGGCGAGGCCATTCAGATCCACGGCGGCTATGGCTACATGAACGACTTTCCGGTCGAGAAGCTCCTGCGTGACGTGAAGCTGAACCAGATCTACGAGGGCACGAATGAAATCCAGCGCGTGGTCATCGCCCGCAGCCTGCTGAAGTAAATCGACCACAGAGGCGCAGAGGACACCGAGTATTTGAGGGGGTTGATCAACTCCTGAGATTTGCCACCTTCTTCCCCCTCGGTGTTTTCTTTGCCTCTGTGGCCAATCCCCTGACTTTCCCCATGAAAATTTGCACCATACTCAAGCAGGTTCCCGACGCCGAAGCCAGTATCCGCACGAGCGGCAGCGGGGTCGATCTCGCCGGAGTCACCTTCGTGATGGACGGCATGGATGAATACGGCGTGGAGGAAGCCATCCGGCTGCGCGAAGCCGGACATCAGGCGGAGATCTTCACGCTCGCGCTCGGACCCAAGCGGTTTGAGGAGGCGATCCGGACGTCGCTCGCGATCGGTTGCGACCGCGCCATTCACATTGAAACTGACGAAGTGCTCGATGTGATCACCCAGGCGCGCGTGCTGGCGGACGCGGTGAAGAAGGAAACCGCGGACCTCGTCTTCGTGGGCGGCAAGGAAGCGGACTGGGACAGTTCCGCGCTCGGGCCGGCGCTGGCCGAGGCGCTCGGCTGGCCGCATCTCGACTGGACCACCAAGCTCGCCCTCACGGACACCACGATCGAGGCCACGCACGACACGGATTTGGGCAATGAGTCCGTGAAATTCTCTTTGCCCGCCGTGATCACGACGCAGCAGGGACTGAATGAGCCGCGGTACCCGACTTTGCCGAACATCATGAAGGCGAAGCGCAAGGAATTGCGAAAAGCCAGCTTGGCCGACTTCGACGCCCATCCCCCGCTGACGAAAATCACCGGCGAAGCCATCCAGGTAAAAGCGCGCTTGAACAAGATTCTGTCCGGCGAAGCCATCGACACCGCGAAGCAACTCGTCACCCTCCTCCGCGACGAGGCAAAAGTGATTTGAGCCAACCTCTGCTTGTCACTCATCACTCATCACTTTTCTTCCCCCATGATCCTCATCGTTCCTGAATTCAACGCCGGCAAGCTCCGTTCCAGTGCGCGGGAAATCGTCACGGCGGCACGCGCGCTTTCCGCGCTCGGCGGTGACGTCCACGCGCTCCTGCTCGGTCCCGGCGCGGCCGCCGCCGCCCCCGACATGGCCGCGTACGTGGCACAGGTCCACGTTTGCGAGGAGGCGGGCTACGAGCCCTTTCGAGCCGACGCTTGGACCGCGGCCGTCGCAAAGGTGGCGGCGGATCTCGGCGCCAAGGCGGTGATTCTGCCGGCTTCGCGCAGCGGGTTGTCCTACGCTCCTCGCGTGGCGGTGCGGCTCGGCGGCGGTTTGCTCGAGGACGTCATTGAGGTGGAAAGCGATGGCGCGACGGTCGGCGCCAAGCGTTTCACCTATCTTTCCCGCGTCACGGAAAGCACACGCTCGGTCGGTTTGCCCGTCGTGATCAGCGTGAAGGTGAACATTCTGAGCCCGGCCGAGCCCGCCGCCGGCGCAGGCCAGGTGGCAACGATTGCCCTGCCGATCGACGCGGCGGCAACGCGCGTCGAGGTCCTTTCCCAAGCCAAGGCTTCCACCGGCGGCGTGTCCCTCGACGAAGCCAGTATCGTGGTTACGGGCGGACGCGGCATGGGCGGCCCCGAGGGCTTCACGAAATTGATCGAGCCGCTCGCGGGCTGCGTGGGCGCGGCCGTCGGCGCCACCCGCGCGGTGGTCGATGCCGGATGGCGGCCCTATTCCGACCAAGTCGGCCAGACTGGCAAGAGCGTGGCGCCTAATGTGTATATCGCCATCGGCGTCAGTGGCGCGGTCCAGCACCTCTCCGGGATGAACCGTTCGAAGACCATCGTCGCCATCAACAAGGACAAGGACGCGCCGATTTTCAAAGTCGCCGACTACGGCGTGGTCGGCGACCTCAACGACGTCGTGCCCGAGTTGCTCAAGCTCCTGAAAGCCTGACGACGGCCGGACGGTTCAGCCGTCCGGCGTCATGATTTCCGTGGGCGAAGCGCGGTACCCGGGCTCGAAAATCGTCGCGGGATTCGCGTTCACCAGCACGAAGCTGGTGGCCACAAACTCGGGGTAGAACTTGTTGCTGGCGGACTCATAAATGGTCTCGCCGGTAAAGCGGCCTTGGATCTTGTATTCGCTGTTGTTGTCGATCCCGAGCTGGTTGAGTGCGCGATCCGGCGCAAATTTTGCCTGCTCATTCAAGACCACGAGCTGCGCGCCCTTCCACGACTGCTGCGGACGGCGGACGTAGCCCCAGAACTTGTAATTGGCGTTGTAATAGCGCCGGCCGATCCAGTAATCACCCGGCGTTTCATTGGCGATCGCCAGGCGCATCGCCGAGCGTGGCGCCGCATCGCCCGCGCCCATCGTGCCACCGCCCGTGGCGCAACCGGAGAGCGAGAGGGCGCAGAGCGCCAAAATTGCGGATTGCGGATTGCGGATTGCGGATTGAAATGCCGCCATGAATCGCACGGTAGCCAATTGCCAAATTTGCATCGCCCATTCATGCCGAGCGCGGCCCGAATGTCTAATGCAGAATCCGAATGCAGCGTCCCGCCCGTCCCATCCGCAATCCGCAATCCGAAATTCTACGCCACCCTCGCCAGTTGCTCGCGCGCGAGCTGGCGAAAATGCAACTGGGCCTGGTGCGTCTTGGTTTTCGCGGGACGCGCCACCCGTTCATAGCGCCCGTCGTTGCGCAGGAGGTGCGCCTTGACGTTGTCGCTCAGGAACGCCGGCAGGATCTCGTCCGTGATGCGCGCGCGGAGACCCGGGTCCTCGACCGGAAACACGACTTCGACGCGGCGGTCGAAATTGCGGCCCATCCAGTCGGCGCTGCCGAGGTACACCAGTGGATCGCCGCCGTTCCCAAAACAGTAGATTCGGCTATGCTCGAGGAAACGGCCCACGATGCTTCGCACGCGGATGTTCTCGCTGACACCGGGAATGCCGGGCCGCAGGCAGCAGATCCCGCGGATCACGAGATCGATCTGCGCGCCCGCCGCCGCCGCCTCGTAGAGGGCGGCAATCGTGCGCTCGTCGACGAGGGAATTGAACTTCACGATGATTCGTCCCTTCGAGCCAAGGTCACGCTCGTGCGCGATGAGCGCGAGGAAGCGATCGCGCATCTCGAAGGGCGCCAGGATCAGTTTCCGGCCGCCATGGAATTCCGAGAGGCCGGTGAGGTTGTTGAAGACCGCGCCCACTTCCGCCGTGATCTCAGGATTCGCGGTGAGCAGGCCGAGGTCGGTGTAAAACCGCGCCGTGCTGCTGTTGTAGTTGCCGGTCCCTAGATGCGCGTAAAGGCGCACGCGATCTTCGTCCCGTCGCACGATGAGCATCATCTTGCAGTGCGTCTTCAGCCCAACCATCCCGTACACCACATGCACGCCCGCCTCCGCCAGCGCGCGCGCCCAGCGGATGTTGTTCTCCTCGTCGAAGCGCGCCTTGAGCTCGACCAGCACGGTCACCTGCTTGTGCTGCTCCGCCGCGCGGATCAGGGCCCGCACGATCGGTGAATCCACGCTGGTGCGATAGAGCGTCAGCTTGAGCGCGAGCACGCGTGGATCATCCGCCGCCTTCTCGACCAGCTCCACGACACTGCCAAATCCCTCGTACGGATGATGGAGCAAAACGTCCTGGCGGCGCAACACCTCGAAGACTTCGGGGCCGCCCGCCAGCGCGCGCGCCATCACGGGCTGGAAGGGTTTGTCCTTCAGCCGCGGGAATTCCGCACTCGAATAGAGCGGCTCGAGATGCAGAAAGTTGATCGGGCCATCAAGGCGGTAAAGATCCTCGGGGCCGAGTTCAAGATTCTCGAGCAGGAAGCGCGAGATCTCATCCTTGCAATTCGACGCGACCTCGAGCCGGACGGCGTTGCCCTTGCTGCGCCGGCGAAGCTCATCCTCGATCGTTTCGAGGAGATTCTCCGCCTCCTCCTCGTCGATGTAGAGATCGCTGTTGCGCGTCATGCGGAACGCGTAGCTCTCCTTCACCTTGATCCCGGGGAAAAGCAGAGACATATGCAGGCGGATGATCCCCTGCAGGAAGACGAAATGGCGGCCCGGCCCCAGCGGCTCGGCGGCCGCATCCGGGATGCGTTGCAAGCGGGGGAAGAGCTTCGGGATCTGCACGATCGCGTAGGCCAGGCCGTCATGCGGGCGGTCCAGCGCCACGATCAGATTGTGGCTCTTGTTCGACAACTGCGGAAAGGGGTGGCTCGGGTCGACCGCCAGCGGCGTCAGCGTGGGAAAAATCTCGTCGCGAAAATATTTCTCGCTCCACTCGATCGTGGCCGCGGGCAGATCGGCCGCGCGATGAAAGTGGATTCCCTCCTTGGCCAGGCGCGGTAGGAGTTCCTTGTTCCAAACTGCGTACGCTTCGTCGACCAGTTCATGCGCGCGCTTCTGGGCCGCCGCAAACGTGTCCGCCGGCGTCAGGTGGTCCGGACCCACCACCGTGCTCCCGTGCTCGATCTGTTGCTTCAGTCCGGCGATCCGGATCTCGAAGAATTCATCCAGGTTTGACCCGAAGATGCTGAGAAAGCGCACCCGCTCCATCAGCGGCTGGGTCGAATCGGCCGCTTCGCCCAGCACGCGGGCGTTGAACTCGAGCCAGCTCAGTTCGCGGTTCAGGTAATACTCCGGTTTGGAAAAATCTGGTTTCATAGGCGCAGCTTCCGCCGGTTTCAGGGGCGCGAAGGGAGGGATGATACGGCACGTCGCGCCCTTGCGCCACGTTGTCTTGCGCCCTGTTCCGGTGACATTTCCTTGACCCCTGGCGCCCTCTTGTCACACCCGGCCGGGCTTGGCATGCTGCGACGCCCCTTCCGCCATGAATCTTCCCCCCTCCCGCCGCCGCTTCCTCCAATCCCTGCTCGCGGCCGCCGGCGGCATCCTTGCGCTCGGTCAGCGCCTGCGCGCCGCGACCGGGCCGCCCCGCGCGGCCGGGGTAAAACCGGCCACCCGGCTCACCGCCCCGCGGCTGGAGCGCATTCGCTGGGGGCTCATCGGTCTGGGCGACCGCGGCACCAGCCAGCTCGAGGAATTACTCGAGCTCGACCACTGCGACATCACGGCGTTGTGCGACACCGACCCCATCGTTCTCACGCGCGCAGCGGACATGCTCGAAAAGGCGAAGCGCCGCCCCGCCGCGACGTTCGGCGCGGACGCCGAGGCCTACCGGAAGCTCGTCGAGCGGGACGATGTCGATGCCGTCATGATTTGCACGCCCTGGCGGGCCCATGTGCCGCAGGCCGTGGCCGCGATGCGCGCAGGCAAGCACGCCTTCATCGAGGTGCCGGCGGCGGTTTCCCTGGAGGAATGCTGGCAGCTTGTCGACACGGCGGAAGCGACCCAGCGGCATTGCATGATGATGGAAAACTGCTGTTACGGGCAGGAGGAATTGATGGCGCTGCGCCTCTGCCGCGAGGGTGTGCTCGGCGAGCTGCTGCATGCCGAAGCCGCCTACATTCACGATCTGCGTTTTCAAATGAAACAAGTCGACCGCGGCACCGGATCCTGGCGCACGCGGGAACACGAGCTGCGCGACGCGAATATCTACCCGACGCACGGCTTGGGACCCGTGGCGCAGTGCCTGGGCGTCAATCGCGGTGATCGCTTCACGCGGTTGGTCTCGATGAGCAGCCCGTCGCTCGGCATGCCCGAGTTTGCCGCCCGGAATTTCCCGGAAAATCATCCGCGCCGCACCGCAAAGTATGTCTGTGGCGACATGAACACGAGTCTGATCCAGACGGCACTGGGCCGCACCATCATGGTTCAGCACAACACCATGAGCCCGCATCCGTACTCGCGCCTCAACCTGGTCCAGGGCACGCGCGGCGTCTTCGCCGGTTTCCCCAACCGCATCCATGTCGAAGGCCGCAGTCCCGAGCACAGATGGGAAACCGATCTGACGAAATGGTTCGCGGAATTCGATCATCCGCTCTGGAAAAAAGTGGGTGAGCTGGCCGCCAAAAAGGGCGGCGGCATGGGCCACGGCGGGATGGATTACGTCATGAAATGGCGCATCGTTGAGTGCCTGCGCGCCGGCCTGCCGCTCGATCAGGATGTCTATGATGCCGCCGCCTGGAGCGCCGTCACGCCGCTCAGCGAAACCAGCGTGGCGAAACGCGGCGACGCCGTCGATTTCCCCGATTTCACCCGCGGCGCGTGGAAGGACCGGCCACCGCTGGAGATAAATCTTTAAGGAACAAGGTGGAAGAAAGAAAATGATCCTCCGCCGAACCTGACGCCGTACTTCTTGTTCCTTTATTTCGCCGGGGGTCCGCCGAAATGCGCGGTGTATGACGCGATGGCCGCGGCATCGGCAAGCATCACGTCGATCGTGGCCGCGATCGGTGTGGCGTGGGCGAGGCCGGAGAATACGGCCCGATCGCCAATCGCATTCTCGAGCAGGTAGGTCGGACGCTGCGTCACCTGCAAGGCGTGAAATTCCGCGGTGGTCGCCCGCGCCCGCGCCTCGACCTCGGGCGATTTCGCGCGGGCCAGCAACTTGGCCGCGTCCAATCCCGTGGCAGCGGCGGCCACCTCGGCGGCCAGTTCCCAACCTCCGACCTTTCGTCCCTCGCGCAGGGCCGCGTGGGCGATCGCTAAACGCGCGCGGTCATCGGTAATGCCGAAATCCTTCGCGGCCTCGGCGACAAAATTGGGCGCCGGATATTCCGACACGCCCTCTTCGAACCAGCCTGAATTGAGCATGAACGGCGAACGCAATCCGAGTCCACTGCGACGGTAAAACCATTCGCATTGCGAGCGGGAAACCGGAAAGCCCGAGGCATCCATCAAGGCGATCTTCCAGCCGAACTCGACCCGGCCTTCATAGCGTGACTTCAATTCCGCCCAGGCCGGCTCGGCCCAAAAGCACCAGGAGGAAATGACTTCCAAATAGAGGGTGATTTTCATCGGCCTCATTGTGACCTGTCGCCCGCAAAATGCCAAGACGGCCGGTCCAATCACGCAATTCCCGCGTCAATTTCCGCCGATTCCCAAAGCATCCGGCCTTCCATCCCGCCCGCGATCACCAGCGTCTGGCCCGTCAGATGCCTGGCAAGCGTGTCGGACGAAAGAAAAACCACGGCGTGCGCCATGTCATCCGGTCGGGCGATCTGCGGCAGCGCCATCGTGGCGACCAAGCGCTTCACGCTTTTCTGGTCGCGCAGCTTGCCCACCGTGCGCGGCACGACGGTCCAGCCTGGACAGACACAATTCACGCGGCCGCCGCAATACTTTGCGGTGTGTGGCGCAAGCCGGGCGATTTCATTTTTCAGTGATCGTGTCAGGCCAAAGGCCATGGCCGACTTTGCCGCCGCGTAATCCGCGTGACCGGCCTCGCCAAAGACGCCGGCGGTCGAAGAGATCAGCACGGCATTCCCGCTTTCTTGCTTCTTCACGAGCCGGAAAAATTCACGAAGGCAAAGGAACGTGGAGGTCAGCACGCCGGTTTGGGTCGCATTCCACTGGCGCAGCGACATTTCCTGCAAGGGCACCTCGCGCGGCTCCCACGCGCCGGCGTTGGCGATGAGCGTGTGGACGCGGCCAAACTTCTTCTCCGCATGCGCAAACAGCTTGAGCACGTCCGGTTCCTTCGTCAGATCCGCGCGCACCACCAGCGTCTTTGCCGGGCCCAGCTCCCGCCGCAGTTCCTCGGCCCCGGTGCGATTCTGATGGTAGTGCAGCACGACCCGCGCGCCTTCCTCCGCGAAGCGCCGCGCGACCGCTGACCCGATGCCGCCGGATGCTCCAGTGACCAGGATGACTTTCCCTTCCAAATCCGATTTCATGGGTGGAAGCTATCCATGAATCACGCCCGCACATATGCAAGAAAATCCCGCCCCGCACAATTCCGCCTTTCCTCGCAGCCCCTACGACACCGTCGGCGGCATCGTTTTCTTCGGCCGCGTGCTCGACAAGATCCGGCTCCATGCCGCGGGACGCCTCCCCGCCGGATACTTTCTGGGCGACCAGTCGGATCCGACTTGGATGGACGGTCGCTGCACGCGTTTTCTGCAGGTCACCTACCAGGCGCTCACCGAGCGGGTGCTGGCCGGGGGATCCGACGACGAGATTCTCGAGTGGTGCTTCGCCCATGGCCGGCGTCCGGGCGACGAGGAGATCGTGATCTGGAACGGCTTCATGACGAAGCGCGGCTGGCGGGACCCGGCCTCCGCCGAGCTCGAGGAAAGCAAGCGCCGCGAGGGATTCGCCGGCCGCCCGGGCATCCGCACGTTTTTCGATTACCAGGACGCCGACGAGGGCCGGCCTGCGCGCTTTGCGGATTGATCGGAACGGTCTCCCAAACTTCCGACTTCGCACTTCCGCGTTCCGCCTTCTCATCGTCCCCGCAAAAAGCGGAGCTCGTCCCGCAATTGTTCGAGCTCCCCGAGCGTCTCGAGCATCATCCGCACGCCCGCCATGTTCATGCCGTATTCCGCGCGGAGATGTTCGATGTGACGCAAGCGGTGGATCGCTTCCTCGTCGAATAACCACTCGCTTTCCTCTGGCTTGGCGACCGGCGAAACCAGTCCGTGCTGGCAATAGACGATGATCAACCGGCGCGAGACGTGCGTGATCTCGGCGACCGCTTCAATGGCGTAATGACTCACGGACGCGGAGTCGTCGGGTTCATTGGGGTTCATGGGCACATGCACTCGTCCGGACCAACGTTCACGTTTTCGCGGCGCCGCGCGGGTCAAAGGCTGAGGCCACCTTCAGTTTTTCCCAAAGCTCCCGCTCGGCGTCGGTCATCTCGGTCGGAATCTGGATATTGGACACGACATACAGATCGCCGCGGTCGCCGCTCTTGCCAATGGGCAGGCCCTGGGCGCGCACGCGGAGTTGCTGTCCATTCCCGGTCCCGGGAGGAATGCGCACCTTGATCGCGCCGGAGAGCCCGGGAACGATGACCTGCTCGCCCAGCACCGCTTCCCACGGCGCGAGATCCAAATCATAATAAAGGTCGGCTCCGCGCGCGCGGAAATCGGGATGAGCCGCCAGGCGGACCCGCAAAAAGAGATCGCCCGACGCACCGCCGCCCGTGCCATCGGCCCCCTTGCCCGGCACGCGAATTCTCCGGCCGTCGGTCGCACCCGCCGGAATGCGCACGGTAAAAGAATGCGTCTCCGTCTTGCCCGTGCGCGGATCGATCGTTTGCATCGAGATCGGACGCATCGTGCCGTGCATCGCCTCTTCGAGCGTGACGAGGAGGTCGCCCTCGATGTCGCCACCCCGCCGGGCGCGCGCTTTCCCTCCTTCCGCCGCAAATTCCTGTTCGCCGGCCGGGAAGCCGTAGTTGCGCCGGCCCGCGCCGCCGAAGAACTGCTCAAAGAAATCGCTGAAGCCGGTCCCCTCGAAATGAAATTCCTGCGCCGCGGATCCATCGGCCCGATGCCCCGCGCCACCCTGCCAGCCCGGCGGCGGCTGATACCCGCCGCCGTCCTGCCAGTTCGCGCCGAGCTCATCGTATTTCTTGCGCTTGACCGGATCGCTGAGGACTTCGTTCGCCTCGTTGATCTCCTTGAATTTCTCCTCGGCCGACTTTTTGTCCTTGGCACGTCGGGATGATGCTTCCGCGCCAGTTTGCGAAACGCCGACTTAATCTCCGCGGCCGTCGCCGTCTTCGACACGCCGAGCGTCGTGTAATAATCTTTGAAATCGGCGGGCATTTGGGACTCAACCCAATTGTCCGCTCTTTTCAATCCCTGCTTCCATTCGATGTCCGCTGCACTCCGCCTCGCCACGCTGGCCGACATCCCGGCGCTTGAGACGCTGATTGCGCAATCGGCGCGCGGTCTCAGTGCGCCGTTCTACTCGACCGCGCAGGTCGAGGCGAAATTGCGCCATGTGTTTGGCGTGGACACGCAGCTCCTCCACGACGGCACCTATTTCGTGATCGAGCGGAAAAGTGAAGTCGTGGCCTGCGGCGGCTGGAGCCGTCGGGGCACGCTGTTTGGCGGCGACCAAGCCAAGGCCGGTCCCGACCCCCTGCTCGATCCGGCCACCCAGCCCGCCCGCATCCGCGCGTTTTTTGTCCATCCCGACCACTCCCGCCGGGGACTGGGCAGCCGACTGCTCGAGACCTGCACCGAAGCGGCCCGGGCCGCCGGGTTCCGGTCCCTTGAGCTGGTGGCCACCGGCGCCGGCGAGCAGCTCTATCGGGTTCATGGATTTACGGTGGTTGAGCGCTTTGAGGTCGATTTGCCCGGGGAAATCCGCGTTCCGGTAGCGCGTATGGAGAAGGAAATTGGCCCCGCCGGGATGGTTGACTTCGCGCCGCCAACTCCCTAGTTCTCTAAGCCCCCCATTATGAACATCCTCGGCATCGACATCGGCGGCACTGGCATCAAAGGCGCACCTGTGGACCTCGAAAGCGGCAAATTGCTGCACGAGCGGCACCGCATCGACACCCCCAAGCCCGCCACGCCCGACGCGGTGGCGGACGTGGTGAAGGCCATCGTCCAGCATTTCGGCGGCGGCGATCGCGTGGGCATCACCTTTCCCGGCGTCGTCAAAAACGGCGTCACGCGCAGCGCGGCAAACGTCGACAAGGGCTGGCTCGATCTCGACGCCGGCAAGCATTTTGTGAAGAAGCTGGGCCTGCCCGTCACGGTGGTGAATGACGCCGATGCGGCCGGCGTGGCCGAGGTGCATTTCGGCGCGGGGCGCAACGTCGGCGGGGTCGTCCTTATGGTGACGCTGGGCACGGGCATCGGCTCGGCCCTGTTTCTCAACGGCAACCTCGTGCCGAACACGGAGCTCGGGCACATTGAAATACGCGGCAAGGATTCGGAAAGGCGTGCGTCCGAGCGCGTGCGCGAACAAAAGGAACTGAGCTGGAAACGCTGGGGCGCGAATGTCGGGGAATATCTCGGACGGCTCGACGCCCTTTTCTCGCCCGATCTCTTCATCATCGGCGGTGGCGTCTGCAAGAAGGCTGACAAATTCTTTCCGTTCCTCAAGGAATTCACCTCCGTGCCCATCCAGCCGGCGCAATTGCAGAACGACGCCGGCATCGTGGGCGCGGCCCTGCTGGCGCAACACATCGCAGGCTGATCCCGCGGGCCGCCCGCTGGCGCCGGGCGGCGTCAGTGCTACGGTTCGGTCTCGCCGATGGCCCGTTTCTCGTTCGACCCGCAGGATTTTTCAGTCTCGTTCCTCAGCATCCTCTTTGAGGGGTTGCCGTTCCTGCTGTTGGGCGCGCTGGTCTCGGGATTGATCGAGGCTTTCGTCCCGGCGCGCTGGATGACGCGCTTCCTGCCGCGCTCGCCGTTGCTGGCGATGTTGATCAGCGGATTGCTCGGGCTGATTTTTCCGATGTGCGAATGCGGCGTCGTGCCGGTCATCCGGCGGCTCATTCGCAAGGGCC
>JANMQT010000127.1:0-4756 GCA_031370675.1 Verrucomicrobiota bacterium | reverse complement strand
TGGCATGGCTCGCGTTGCTGTCGATTTTTGGCTTGGGCAAGGAGCGCGCGAAGCGGCTGGATCCAAGGCGATCTTGCCCGAGCGCGGCAACACCGCCCAAGCCAAAAAGCGGCGCAACCCGGAGGGCGAGCGTGGCTTGGGCCGTCTGCCGGCGTTGCTCGTCGGTCGCGGGGTTGATGTGGAACCCGCTCCCTGCTCGCGCCACCGCCAGCCAGCCCAAGCGACGCTCGCGGGAGCCATGCCAGGATTTTCAACAGGCTCCTAAGTCGCGAACGCAATTTCCTCGAGCACCCGCGCCACCGGAAGATGGTCCAGGCGCCCCTCTGGCGATCGGATGATCCGCACGCGCGGTTGCAGCGGCGACCAGACTGCGGCATCGCTTGGGCCGAAGAGCAGGACGCAGGGAATTCCGGTGCTGGCGGCGAGATGCGCGAGGCCGCTGTCGTGTCCCAGAAAACCGTCGCACGCCGCGAGCAACGCGGCGACGCGGGGCAAGGGCGCATGTTCAACGATTCGGATGCGATCGTGGGGCAGCCCCGCTTGCATGGCTCGGATGGCCGCGTGGTCGGCCTCGCCCCCGAGGATCAACAGTCGCAGATTCGGACGGCGTTCGAGGAGCGTCTTCGCGGCCTCGATCCAGCGTTCGACCGGCCAGTTCTTACGCGGGCTGCCGCTGCCGGGATGAATCGCGGTCCAAGGCGCGTTTACGAGAAATGACCCGGCTTCGTCGTGCGCGGCGCAATCCAGGTGAAGTCGAAAGTCCGCCGGATTTCCCGGTTTGAGCCCTAGCGCGATTTCGACCGGTGCCGCCAGTTGCCGCGCCGCGGGCCCGCCGCCGGCAATCGGTCTGTGCGGTCCCTGAATCCATGACCGTGCGCCGGTTCGCCGGATGTTTGCGGCAAACACCTGATCGGGATCGTGCAGGAAGCTGATCAATCGGCCTGCGCCCCGAAAACGGTCGCTCCAGTCGGCAGGGAGTTCCGCCTCCGGCGCGAAAAACGGCGCCAGGCCGGCCGATTCGATCGAATGGATGGCGTCGGCCAGGCCGCCCGCCACGGCGAGCGACGCGATCGACGGGTGCGCGACCAACTCAAGAGGCTCAGCGGGAAACGCGCGCCGCAATGATTCGAGCAACGGCAGCGTCGCGATGAAATCGCCAATCGCCCCGCCGCGAAGGACGAGTGTGCACGCTGTTTGTGAAGCTCGAAGGTCCAAACTCGAAACGCGAAGTAAGCAGAAGGGGGGAAAGCCTAAGAAAACCGAACAGGGCGCCCGCGAATTTTTCCTCCTTCAAATAACTTCCAAACTTTCTTCGACCTTCGAATTTCGATCTTTGAGTTTCCCTTCGGCCCGATCACTCCTCCGTCTTCTGCAGGCGCGCGAGGATGCTGAAGTCCTCCAGCGTGGTGGTGTCGCCGGTGACGGTCTGGCCGCTCGCGATTTGTTTGAGCAGGCGCCGCATGATCTTGCCCGAACGGGTCTTGGGCAGCGCGTCGGCGAAGCGAATCTGGTCGGGCTTGGCGATCGCGCCAATCGCGTTCGCCACGTGCTTGCGCAACTCCTCCTTTAGTTTGTCGGTCGGTTCCTGGCCTGTCTTCAACGTCACGAAGGCGGCCACACCCTGGCCCTTGATCTCGTCCGGGCAGCCCACCACCGCGGCCTCCGCCACGGATTCGTGCGAGACCAGCGCGCTTTCAATTTCCGCGGTGCCGAGCCGGTGGCCCGCGACGTTCAGCACGTCGTCGATGCGGCCCACGATCCAGAAGTAGCCATCCTGGTCGCGCCGGGCACCGTCGCCCGTGAAATAGAAACCCTGCTTCTTGAACTCGGACCAGTACGCCTCCTTGTACCGCGCCTTGTCGCCCCAAATCGTCCGGAGCATCGAGGGCCATGGCTTCCGCACGACGAGCTTGCCACCCTCGTTTGGGCCCACCTCGTTGCCAGCATCGTCCACGATGGCGGCGTCGATGCCAAAGAACGGCAGCGTCGCCGTGCCGGGCTTGATCGGCGTGGCGCCGGGCAGCGGCGTGATCATGATCGCTCCCGTCTCGGTCTGCCACCAGGTGTCGACGATCGGACAACGGCCGCCGCCAATCTTGTGGAAGTACCACATCCACGCCTCGGGATTGATCGGCTCGCCCACCGTGCCGAGCAGGCGCAGCGACGTCAGATCATGCCTGGCCGGCCATTCGTCGCCCCATTTGATGAACGCGCGAATCGCCGTCGGCGCCGTGTAAAGAATCGTCACACCGTGATCCGCGATGATTTTCCAGAATCGATCCGATTCCGGCCAGTTCGGGGCGCCCTCGTACATCACGGACGTCGCCCCGTTCGCGAGCGGTCCGTAGACCAAATAGCTGTGGCCGGTGATCCAGCCGACATCCGCCGTGCACCAGTAGATGTCGTCCGGGCGCAGATCGAAAACGTATTTGGTGGTCACGTACGCGCCCAGCAGGTAGCCGGCGGTCGTATGGAGAATCCCCTTCGGTTTCCCCGTCGAGCCGCTCGTGTAGAGAATGAAGAGGGGATCCTCCGCGTCCATCTCCACCGCCGGGCAGTGCGCGGTCACGTATTCCAACTCCCGGTGCCACCAGACGTCGCGGCCTTCCTCGATGTGCACCTCATTGTGCGCGCGCCGGAAGACGATGACGTGCTTCACTTTCGTCGAGCCATCCTTCAGCGCAGCGTCGACGTTGTGCTTGAGCGGGACGATCGCGCCGCGTCGGTAGCCGCCGTCGGCCGTGACGATGCAGGTGGCGCCGGAATCGTTGGCCCGATCCTTGATGCTTTCCGCGCTGAACCCGCCGAAGACCACGGAATGGATCGCGCCAAGCCGGGCGCACGCGAGCATGGCGATGGCCGCCTCCGGAATCATCGGCATGTAAATCAGGACGCGGTCGCCCTTCCTCACTTTGTTGCGCTTCAGGACGTTCGCGAAGCGGCAGACCTCGCGGTGCAGTTGCGCGTAGGTCAGCGTGCGCGATTCACCCGGCTCGCCCTCCCAGATGATCGCCGCCTTGTTCTTCGTCGCGCCGCGCAGATGACGATCGAGGCAGTTTTCCGCGACGTTGAGCTTCCCGCCGATGAACCATTTGGCGAACGGAGCCTTCCACTCGAGGACCTGCTTCCACTTCTTGCGCCAGTCGAGCTCGCGGGCCAGGCCGCCCCAGAATTTCTCCGGATTGCGCACCGATTTTTTCCAGAGCGAGCGGTACTCCTGCATGCTGGAGAAGTGCGCTTTTTTCGCAAAATCCTTTGCCGGCTTGAAGACGCGGTTCTCGACCTGGTGCGACTCGATATTGTGAGTAATTTCGGAGGCCGCGCCGGCGGCGACGGGAGACGACTTCTTCTTCTTCTTTTTGGCGGACATGGCGGGGAGGGGTGGGAACAGGGAGGGGCAGGACGGGGGTCGCCGGGGGAACCTGATCGGGAGAGTCACCAGCGCGCGGAGAATAACAACAACGCGGGCCGGTCACACAAGAATTTTTCCGGCGCCGCACCGCGGCTGGCGCTGGGTCAGCGCCGGGATTCGCGTTGGGTTCCGGTGAAATCTGGTGTTGGTTTGCCGCATGCGAATTTTTTCCGCCGCGCTGGGACTAGGTGCAGTGCTGCTGGCATCCTCACTCCGGCTTGACGCGCAGGAAGCCGGCTGGACGCGCGTCGCCGCCGAGCGCCAGCCCGCCGCGCCGCGCGTGGTGTTCGAGCGACAGCGGTGGATCGCGGGATCCGGCGAGCGCGAAACCGTGGTCGACGTGGTGCGTTTTGCGGCCGCGGAGGCCGGATTGCGCGTGGTAGACCAAGGCCCTGACGGGGATCAGGGTCTCGCGGGCGCCATGACTTCCGCCGGGGCGATCGCGGGAATTAATGGTGGCTATTTTCATCCGGACCGCCAGCCGCTTGGGCTGGTCATCAGCGGCGGTGTGACAATTCATCCCGAGGAGCGCGCGCGGCTGCTGAGCGGCGTGCTGCTGGTCTTCGCCAACGGCTCCATGAAGCTGCAGCGCGTGGCGGAACCGCGCCCCCGGTTCGAGGTGCGCGAGGCACTGCAGGCCGGCCCGTTTCTTGTCGATGCCGGCCGGTCCGTCGCCGGGCTCGAGAACACCCGCGCCGCGCGCCGCAGCGTGCTGGCCACCGACGGGGCCGGATGCTGGGCCCTCCTGATGATCGATCGAGCGACGCTTGCAGGGGCCGCCGGATTGCTGGCCACGCCGGGTGTGCTCGGTGATGGAATTCAGGTCCAGCGCGCGCTGAATCTCGATGGGGGCTCGTCGACCGGGTTCTGGGTCAAAGGCGCGGATGGAGCCGCCCCGCGATCGACCCCGGAATTTGGCATGGTGCGGAATTTTCTAGGCGTCTTCCCACGCTAGGCGCCTGCTGAAATACTGACATGGGCCATGCCAGTATTTCAATAGGCTCCTAACCTACTTCCGAAAATCCGCCGGCGCCGCGGGAACGATCGTCACCGTCACTCCCGGTGGCTGGGGAAAGCGCGCGGAAAGCTGTTTCACGATCGATTCCTCCGCCTCGCGCACCACGCCGATGCGCTGCGCCTTGCGCTTCGCCTCCTCGGGCAGGGCCGCGATTTCCGACTCGAGGTTTTCCGCCTGCACCCGGTTCCAAAGTCCGTTCTCCAGCGCGAGCACCTCAATGCGCCGGGCGTCGGCGCTCAGAATTTTTGGCGCTGGCAGGCTGATTTTCGCCGCGACTCCGGGCGCATCGCTCAACTCAATCGCAAAAGGCTGCGTCAAATCGAAAC
>JANMQT010000072.1:0-18501 GCA_031370675.1 Verrucomicrobiota bacterium | reverse complement strand
CCCGGTCGAACCGCACCTCCGGCGCATTCGCTATACCACCACGCAGACCCATTTCGATCGGCGCGAGCGCATCGAAAATCTCCGCGGTGCGTTTGATCTCGCGAAGGGAGCCGTCGTGCGGGATCGAAATCTCGTGCTCGTGGACGATGTGTTCACCACCGGTTCGACGGCCGACGAGTGCGCGCTGGTCCTGCGCCAGGCCGGCGCCGCCAGTGTGCGCGTCCTCACCATCGCCCGGGCGTAGGCAACAACGTGATCGCGACGCAGGTGATTCGCGTCGTCCCGACGCGATGGGAAACTGGTAGGGACGACCGTCCCCGGTCGTCCGAAGCTGATGGATTAGACGCTGCAAATCCCGTGGGTCCTGAAATCGCGCCAAGGCCAATGCAGCGGAGAATTTGGGACGAGCGGGGACGCTCATCCCTACCTCTTAGCAACGCGCTCGGAGACCGAACTCACCCATTAAGCGCGACACTCTACCGCGGGTTCGCCTTCACCCATTCCACCACCGTCTCCGCCGCCTTGTCGGGCGGAAATACCGGATAGAAGAACTTCGTGATTTTCCCGTCATCGATCACCATCGTGACACGCTTGATCAACGTCATGCCGTCCGCGACAAACGTCGGCAGGTTCAAGGCTTGCGCGAAGGCGAGATGATCGTCGCTTAGCAATTCAAAGGTCAGCTCCAGGCGCGTTGCTGCCTCTTTTTGGAACGCCGTGTCCTGGGTACTGAGACCGAAAACCTCCGTCACTCCCAGCGCACGAAGTTCCGCGTGATGATCGCGGAAATTGCACGCTTCCGGCGTGCAACCTCGTGCGCCCGGAATGCTGTCCCACCCGCCCGGCAACGCCGCCCCCGGCTGGCCCGTGCGGGGATAACAATAAAGAATGTTGCGACCCCGCAGTCCCCCGAGATCCACCGCGCGTCCGGCGGTGGACTGTAAGGTCACGGCGGGAAACGACTGGCCCGTCAGATGGTCGCACGCGCCATCATTCCCCGGCACGGGCAAATCCGCGGGGATGGCAGAGAGATTGGTCGGGTTGCTCATGGGCGAAGGCTAGCGCAAAACGCCGCGGGCGGCATCTCGGGAAACGATCACGCGGCGACCCCACTGGGAAGCCGCCGCGCTCGCTTGCCCACCTGCGACGTGTCGCAGGTGAAATCTCGCGGGGGTTATTTCTCGGTTCCCTTGATAACCACAAAGGTCTTGCCGCCGCCCATTTTTCCGGCGCGCGCCACATAGAGCAGCACGCCCTTCTTGGGATCAGCATCCTTCACCGCGTCCTTGAACGACGCGACGTCGGCGACGGCCTTGTCGCCGACTTCGGTGATGACGTCTTTGACACGCAGCTGCGCCTCGGCCGCAAGGCTGCCGTCCTTCACGTTCGTGACGACGACGCCGCGTTCTTCCTTCACGCCTAGATTGCCGGCGAGTTCCTTGGTGAGGGTCTGGACCTCGACTCCAAAGAAAGTCGCGCGCTCGTCTTCGCCAGGCGATTTCTGGCGTTCGCGAGGATTGTTGTTGGCGGCCCGGACGGGGCGCTCACCGGGCAGTTCGGCGGTGGTCACTGCGACCCGCAACGGCTTGCCCTTCCGGATGACCGAAAGGTCTACCTTGGATCCAACCCGCTTGGTCAGCACAAGCTTGCGCAGTTCGTCGGCCGTGCGGACGTCCTTGCCGTCCACCTGCGTAATGACGTCGGCCGGACGCAGATCGCTGTTCGCCGCGGGCGTGTCGGGCTCGATAGTCACCACCACGACGCCGGCCTTTACGCCGTCAAACTTGAAGGAGTCGGCGCGCTTCGCGTAATCCTCGTACGACTCGATGCGGATGCCGAGATAGGGGCGAACCACCCGGCCGCCCTCGATCAACTGGGCGCCGATGTCGCGCATCATGTTCGCGGGAATGGCGAAGCCGAGGCCGCGGTTGATGCCGTTGATCAGCGTGTTCATGCCGATGACCTGCGCGTCGAGATTGACGAGCGGGCCGCCGCTGTTGCCGGGATTGATGGACGCGTCGGTCTGGATGAAATCCTCGTAGCCGTCGGGCGTGACGTTCAGGCGGTTGCGGCCCTTGGCGCTCACGATGCCGGCGGTGAACGTGTAATCGAGATTGTACGGAGCGCCGATCGCGAAGACGATTTCGCCGACGCGCACCGTATCGCTGTTTGCGAGCGTGGCGACAGGCAGGTCGGAGGCGTCGATCTTGATGATGGCGATGTCCGTCTTTTCATCGGCGCCGATCAGTTTCCCGGCCAGCGCACGGCCATCCTTGAGGCGCACATTGATCTTGTCCGCGCCGTTCACAACGTGCGCGTTCGTCAGGATGTAGCCGTCCGACTTGATGATGAAGCCGCTGCCTTCACTTTGCGGCTGTTGCGGCGCGCGCGGCGCGCGGCGCGTCGGCGGTTGCTGCGGCTGGCGGTTCCGGGGTGCGGGCGAGCCGTCCGGCTCGTCTTCACCGCCCGGGGTCCGGCCGAAATAATCCCCAAAGAAATCCATCGGGTTGGCGCCGCCTTCCGGGGTCTTCTTGGTCACGTCGATCACGACCACCGCGGGCGCCACGCGCTCGAAAACGCTGACGTAGGCTTCGTTGAGCTGCTTGGCGAGCGCCATGCCGGCGGAAGGGGCGGGCTTTTCGGCGTGCTGGGCACCGGCCATCGGCGACCAAGCCAGGGTGGCGGCGGTCAGCAGGGAGAGGGAAATTACAGAGTTTCGTTTCATGGTTTTCAGTAGGCGCGAGATAGACTCGACCGGGACGGACAGCGTTCAATCCCCGCTTCCCTGTCATAGGGCATTTCGCAAGATATGTAAGTTTGACAATTACTTAATCTCCTTAAATGGTTTTGTTCCTTCACCGTCCCAAGACGCACCATGAACACCTCTGCGCCGTCCGAGCCCCGGACGGCTTCTTCTTCTCCAGCACTTCTGTCCGCGAAGTTTTCCTCGCCCGCCCCGGGCTACTGGACGGGTGTCGCCGAGAGCGACTGGAACAACTGGCGCTGGCAGCTGAAGAATCGAGTCACCACGCTCGAGCAGCTCGAGTCGTTGCTTGAACTCACGCCCTCCGAGCGCGGCGGCGTCGCCGTGGCCGGGACCAAGCTGGCGCTGGCCATCACGCCGCACTTCTTCAATCTCATCGAGCGGGACAATCCCGACTGCCCCATCCGTCGGCAGGTCATCCCGCGCTTCGAGGAATCGCTCGTCTCGCCCTTCGAGATGTCCGACCCCGTGGGCGAGGACGAACACATGCCGGTGCCGGGCCTGGTCCATCGCTATCCCGATCGCGTGCTGTTTCTCGTTACGGATCGCTGCGCCGCGTACTGCCGCTATTGCACCCGCAGCCGCGTGGTGAGCGGCGTGGGCGAGCAGGAGCTCCGCACGAACTTCGAGGAAATCTACGCGTACCTGAAGGCACACACCGAAGTGCGCGACGTGCTGCTCTCGGGCGGCGATCCGTTGCTGTTCTCCGACGACAAGCTCGAGGGCATCCTCCAGCGTCTGCGCGAAATCGAGCACATTGAATTCGTCCGCATCGGGACGCGCGTGCCCATCTTCCTGCCGCAGCGCATCACGCCCGAGCTTTGCGCGATGCTGAAAAAATACCATCCGCTCTGGATGAGCGTGCACGTGAACCATCCCAAGGAACTGACGTCCGAGGTGCGCGACGCACTGGGGCGCCTCGCGGATGCCGGTATCCCGCTCGGGAACCAGAGCGTGCTCCTGCGCGGGGTGAACGACGATCTGCCGACGATGAAAGCGCTCGTGCAAAAGCTCCTGCGCTGCCGCGTGCGGCCGTACTACATCTACCAACTGGATCTCATCAAAGGCTCCTCGCACCTCCAGGCCAGCGTGCGCAAGGGCGTGGAGATCATCGAGGGCCTGCGCGGCCACACCACGGGCTATGCCGTGCCGCAATTTGTGATCGATGCGCCCGGTGGCGGAGGCAAGGTGCCAGTGAACCCGAATTACATCCTCCACCACGACCGCGAGCGCGTGGTGCTGCGCAATTACGAGGGCCGCGTCTTCGAGTATCCCGAGCCGAAGGACTATCCGAACGGCAAGGCCCCCACCCCAGCTCCTCCCGCCGAAACCCTCACGGACGTGATCCGGGATTACTAAGCCCTCGCCCCATCTCCTCTGCACGGCGCGCGGCTCCCGGCCTCGCGCCGTTTCTTTTGCTCTCGACCCTCGTCGCTCGACGCTCGACTCTTCTCTCCCCATGCCCGGCCTGATCATTCGTCCCCGCTCGCGCATCTTGCACGGCCACGACTGGGTCTATGCGAGCGAGGTGCAGAAAACCTTCGGTGAGATCCACGACGGCGACGTTGTCTCGTTGAAGGATGGGAAGGATCGCCTGCTCGGCAGCGCGATTTACAATTCGAAATCGCAGATCATCGCGCGCCGCTTCTCACGGCAGCGGCAGGACCTCGACGCCGATTTCTTCCTGCGCCGGATCCGCCAGGCCGTGGATTACCGCACCGAACGCGGACTCGCGCAGGTGGCAGGCCGCCTCGTCTGGAGTGAAAGCGACGGGCTGCCGGGCGTAATCGTGGATCGTTACGGCGACGCCACGGTGCTCCAGACGCTCACGCTCGCGATGGACCGTGCGAAGCCGCTCGTCGTCGCCGCGCTGAAGGAAATCCTCGCGCCGCGCTGCATCGTCGAGCGCAACGACGCGCCCGGGCGCAAGCCGGAAGGTCTCGAGTCGATCACAGGCATGCTGCATGGGCCCGAACCGGGAGAGATCGAAATGGAAATCGCTGGCTTGCGACTTCTGGTCGATCCGCTTCACGGGCAAAAGACCGGATTTTACCTCGACCAGGCATCCAACTACGCGGCGGTCGCGCGCCGTGCGGTGGGTAAGCGCGTGCTCGATTGTTTCAGCAATGCCGGTTCTTTCGCGCTCGCTTGTGCGCGCGCCGGCGCAACCTCCGTGGTAGCGGTGGAAATCAGCGGCGAAGCGGTGGCGCACGGCAAGCGGCAGGCGGAACGCAACGAGCTCGCTGCCGCGATCACGTGGCATGAGGTCAACGCGTTCGATTTCCTGGCCGGCGAGGAAAAGCGGAACGCGCAGTACGACTTGATCATCCTCGATCCGCCGTCGTTCACCAAGGGCAAGGGAAACGTCACCGACGCGTTGCGCGGTTACAAGGAGCTGCACCTGCGCGCGCTGAAGATGCTCGCGCCCGGCGGATCCCTCGCGACGTTCAGTTGCTCGCACCACATCGGGGACGGGCATTTTCGCGCGATGGTTTCCGAGGCCTCACTCGACGCCAAACGCGCGCTGCGCGTCATCGAGCGCTACCCGCAAGCGGCGGACCATCCGGTGATGCTGTGGATGCCGGAGACCGAATATCTCCACGGCTACCTATTCGAATTGCTGCCCGGGCGCTGAAATTTAGATGTCGCACGCGTCAGCGTCGGGGCGTTGGGCGTGAGGCGGCGGGGCCTGGCCGGCGCCATACACCTTCCGACCACGCACGTAGGTCGCAACCGTTGCCGCGGGGCCGCCGCGGTAGACGCAGAGCGCGATGAGATCCTGAGGCGAGAGTTCGCTCATCCGCGGGAAGCCACTGCGGCCATAAGGAAGCAGCGACTCTACATCGATGACGGTCAGGTCGGCATCCTTGCCGGCGTCGAACGAGCCGATCGACTTCCCCGCACCCAGCACTTCTGCTCCCGCCTGCGTCGCAAGATGAAACACGTCCGCGATCTTGAGCGGTTTGACATCACGTTCGTAGAACGATCGCGCGCGCTGGCTCTCGATGGCCGAGCGCATCACGGTCCATAGATTCAGTTCCGGACCGGCCGCCACGTCGGAGCCGAGTCCGATGCAGAGACCCGCCGCGCTGAGCCGATCGAACGGCATGATGCCACTGCCGAGATAGAGATTCGAGGTCGGGCAATGCGCAATCTTCGCGCCCGCCGCGGCCAGCGCCGCGATCTCACGCGGCAGCAGATGAATACAGTGTCCAAAGACCGAGCGCGGCGTAACGAGCCCGCATTTCTCGTAGATGTCGGTGTAGTCGGTCGACCAGGTGAACTGGTATCGCACCTTTTCGATTTCGCCGACGTTTTCGGCGAGGTGCGTCTGGATGGCGGTGCCGTATTGCTTCGCGAGTTCGCCTGCGCCGCGCATCAAACGTTCACTGCAACTCACCGCAAAACGCGGACTGAAGACGTATTGCAACAGGCCATCATTCGCGCCGTGCCATTTCCGGCAGAGCGTTTCACTTTCGAGCAGCGAAACCGACAGGATTTTCTTCGGCTGCAGCGGGCCGTACGACGCGACGTCCATCATCACTTTGCCCAGCGCGATGCGCAGTCCGCTGGCTGCGGCGGCCTCGAATGCATAGTCCGTACTGTCCTCGTAGATGGCGGAGTACACCATCGCGGCGGTCGTGCCGTGCCGGGCAAGGTCGAAGTAGAACAACGGCGCCTGCAGTTGCGCGCGCGGCTTTGAGAAATCGCGCTCCAGCGGAAAGATGGATTGCCGCAACCACGGCAGCAGCTCGCCCTCGCCGCGCGCGACCGCCGGATATTGCGGCAGGTGCGTGTGCGTGTCGACGAGACCGGGGATGATGAGATGATGCGGTTCGCCGACCCAGCGGACCACGTGCGGACGATGCCGGCGCTTGAGCAGGCCAAAGTCGCCGATTTCCGCGATGCGACCGGTCGCGGGGTCGATGAGCACGGCTCCCTCACGCCACGAGCGGAGCTGACCGAAGATCGGTGCGTCGATCAGATGGCCGCGCAGCCCGAGCCATTCAACGCCGCCAGGGGCAGGTGGAGCCATCGTCCGCGCATCTTGCGGAGAAACCGGGCCCTACGCAAGGTCATTGCGGACCGCGGCGGACAGCGGCTGCGCGCGCGCCGGAAGGTGCACGTGAAAGGCCGCTCCGCGGCCCAGCTCACTCTCCACCGTGACGCGTCCGCCGTGCGACTGGACGATGTGTTTGACGATGGAAAGCCCCAGCCCGGTGCCGCCCGCGTCGCGCGAGCGATCCTTGTGCACCCGGTAGAACCGCTCAAAAATGTGCGCCAGATCGGAAGCGGCAATGCCCGGGCCGTTGTCCTCGACGGTGATGGAAACCTGATCCGGCGCGGCGGCGGCGGTCACACGCACGGAAAGCCCGGCAGCGGGCCCGTACTTCAGCGCGTTTTCCAGCAAATTGAAAAACACCTGGTCGAGACGGCTGGCATCCGCTTCGACCGCCAAGTCCTCCCCGACCGCGAGATCAATCCGCGCGCGCTTCTCGGCGATGGCGGGTTCGAGCCGGTCAACGACCTTGCGGAGACAGACGAGCAGCGGCACGGGCGCGAGGTGGAGCGCGGCGCGGCCGTGTTCGAAGGTGGAAATCGTGAGCAGATCCTCCACCAGCAGATTCAACCGCTGCCCGTGTTTCTGCATGACGGTAAGCGCCTTCACGGTCATGGCGCGATCGTCGAGGGCGCCCGCGTCGAGCAGCGTTTCGAGGTAACCGTTGATGATCGACATGGGCGTGCGCAATTCGTGCGAGACGTTCGCGACAAACTCGCGGCGGACGGACTCGAGCGCCTTGAGCGCGCTGATATCGTGAAACACCGCGATGGCGCCGACCGGCCGCTCCGCTCCCACCGGACGCAATCCGACCGTGGCGAGATCGAAGTGCTTCGGCGCGTAGCGGCCGTCCGGACCGCGCGTCTCGAGCGTGATTTCGCGGATCGTCGGCTCTCCCGTGATGGCCCGGGCGATGGCGCCACGCAGTTCGCCGTCGCGAAAAATCTCGAGCACCGAGCGACCCAGCGGCGGCGACTTCAATTCAAACATGCGCTCGAACCGCGTGTTGGCCGAGTGGATGACCTGCGCGGTGTCCACGATCAGCACGCCCTCGGTCAGGCTCTCGAGGATGGTGCGGAGGTTCAGGGTTTCATCATCGAGCTGGCTGACCATGCCGCGCGCGCGCTCGCCGGCCCGCGCCAGATTGCCCGCGACCTCCCGCCACGGGCCTTTCAGCGCAAGCAAAGCGGCCGAGTCCGGCGGCCGGCCATCCGCCAGTTCCCGGATGGCGCCGCGCAAGGCACGCGCGGGCACCCAGACGCGACGCCACCACCAGCGAAAAACCAGCGCCACGACCACCACCGCCACGGCGAGCAGCAGGATCTCGGCAAGGTCCAACGGCGAAGATGCATTCATCGGGAAACAGCAGCGGCGAACCGACTAATCTCTTCTAGCCCTCGCAGCGCTTCACGGCACGCCCGAAACGCGCCACCCCATCACGCCGCGAATCGATAGCCTTCCCCACGCAACGTCTCAATTCGCTCGGCACTGCCGCCCAGCTTCTCGCGCAGCCGTCGGATGTGCGTGTCGACCGTCCGCGTGTCGATGGAATTCTCATAGCCCCAGACATCCTTGAGCAGCACGTCGCGCGATTGCACGCGGCCACGGCGCTCGACCAGCAGGCAGAGCAATTTGAATTCGGTGGTCGTCAATTCGAGCCGGGCGCCTGAAAGCATGATTTCAAACGCGCCCTTGTCGATCCGGATGTCACCGCTTTCCACGATCCCGCCGCCTTCGCGCGCGGCTTGCGACCGGCGGACGAGGGCCTGGACCCGGAGGACCACTTCCTTCGGGCTGAAGGGCTTCGTGACGTAGTCGTCGGCGCCGGTTTCGAGGCCGGAAATGCGCTCGGTGGGCTGGCCCTTGGCGGTCAGCATCAGGATGCCGAGTCGGGCGGTGTTTGGGTTCTTGCGCAGCTCGCGGCAAACCTCGAGACCGCTCATGCCGGGCAACATCAAGTCGAGCACGATGGCTTCCGGTCGCGCACGGCGGGCGATTTCAAGCGCGCGGGCGCCGTCGCCGGCCACCAGGGTCTGATAACCCGCCTTTTGCAGGTGGTATTTCAAAAGGTCGGCTACGTCCGGCTCGTCATCGACGATGAGAATGGTGGCACCCATGGCCCGCAGAGTTCGTCCAGCCCGCGGCCGGACCAAGTGAATTTTCTGTGACAAGCCTGTCTACAGAGGCAACGCCCCGACAAAAAACAATTCGGGCCGCGCACGCCAAGGAATCTCACGAAGCAAACGTGCGCGGACCCGAATCACCTTAACCTGATAGATTAGACCCGGAGCCATGGGCCCCGTTCAAATTGTCAGACGATTTTTTGGTTTTTTTTCGGTCGGGCTTACCCTTCCGACGTGAACCCCGTCCCTACCCCCTTGGAAGCTGCCGCCCGCAGCGTCGTTCGCAGGCTGCGGGAGGCGGGGTTTACGGCCTATTTCGCGGGCGGGTGCGTGCGCGACATGCTGCTCGGGAAGGAACCCCAGGACTTCGACGTGGCCACCGATGCCGAACCGGCGGCCGTCCAGCGCGTTTTTCCCCGACACGTCGCCGTGGGGGCACATTTCGGGGTGGTCGTCGTGCTGGAGGGGGGTCACTCGCTGGAAGTAGCCAGTTTCCGGGCGGACGGCATCTACCTCGACGGGCGCCGGCCGGAGACCGTGCGGTTCACGAACGCACGCGAGGACGCCGCCCGTCGCGATTTCACCGTGAACGGGATGTTCTTTGACCCCCTGGCCGCCAATGGTACTGGTGAAGTCATCGATTACGTGGGCGGTAGGTCCGATCTTTCCGCGAAGGTCTTGCGGGCGATCGGTGATCCCACTGCGCGATTCGCGGAGGATCGGTTGCGGATGCTGCGGGCGGTGCGGTTCGCCGCCACGCTCGATTTCGAGATCGACCCCGCGACATGGGACGCGGTCCGGGTGGCGGCCGGCGAGATTCACGCGATCAGTCCGGAGCGAATTCGCGATGAACTCGTCAAGATTTTCACCGCTCCGACGCGCGTGCGCGGCTGGGATCTACTCGATGCCAGCGGGCTGATGAAAGAGGTGTTGCCCGAGCTCGCGGCGCTGAAGGGCTGCGCACAGCCGCCGCAATTCCATCCGGAGGGCGATGTCTTTGTGCACACGCGGCTCGTGCTTTCACTGCTGCCGGCGGAGACGGTGTCGGTGCCTCTCGCGCTGGGCGCGTTGTTTCACGACATCGGCAAGCCGGCCTGCGCGCGGGTGGATCTGGAGGACGGCGGACGCATCCGCTTCAACGGCCACGAGCACATCGGGGCCGAGATGACGGCCGAGATCATGCGCCGCCTGCGGTTTTCGAACGACGAAATCGAGGCTACGACCGAGGCCGTGCGAAATCACATGGCCTTCAAGGATGTCCAGCGCATGCGCGTTTCGAAGCTGAAGCGCTTCCTCGCGCGGCCGGGTTTCGGCGACGAGCTCGAGCTGCACCGGGCCGATTGCCTCGGCAGCCACGCCATGCTCGACAACTACGAATTTCTGCAGGCGAAACAGGTGGAGTTCTCAAGCGAGCCGCTGATTCCGAAACCGTTGGTTACGGGTCACGACTTGATTCAGCTCGGGCTGAAGCCCGGTCCGGAATTCAAGGCGATCCTCGAGTCGGCCCAAAACCGCCAGCTCGAAGGCGGGTTTGCCGATCGCGAGGCCGCGCTCGCTTGGCTGCGCGAGACGCATGACCCGGCCTCCGAGCCAGAATGATCGGCGAAGAAACGATCCTGTTTTTTCAGCCGAATCGATCTTTCGAGATCGCGGTCAAATCCCGGAGGGAGGATCGAAATCAGTCGCTGGTGCCAACCAACGGAAACTGCCCTGCGCTAATTACCGAGCATGAAAATCGTGCCTTCGGCCACGGCGCGGCCACCCTCCGGCTCGAGACTGATGGCAAACTTGTCCGCACTGACCTTCGACGTGGACGTGGGCCGGAAATAAATCTGCGCCGAACCGTCGGCATTCGTCTTAAAAACGCCGCCATTCAGCGGTTTTGGCTGCCCCGGATCGACGACCCAAAGCTGATAATCCTTGCCCGCCGGCGCCGGCGGCAGATTTCGCACGCTTAACATTCCCGCGGCCTGTTCCGCATCCCAGAGGACCAGGCCGCCCGCGGTCGAGGCCGGATTTGCCGAGGGCGTGGTGCGAAGCGAGGCCACGCGCAATTTCGACCACGAGACCGCCTGCGTCTGGGCGAGGCGTGCCGTCTCCCCGCGCAGCTTCGCGGTTTCGGCCTCAAGATCCGCGACGCGACGGCTGAGTCCCGCGGTCTGCGACGTCGCAACCGTCAGCTGCCGCGTCGTCTCGGTCGCCTTTGCGATCTCGGCCTTCACCTCAGCGCGCGCGGCGTTGCGTTGGAAAAAGAAGATGGAGCCGAGCAACGCAAACGCCGCCGCCGCCGCCCAGGGCAACCAGATGATATTGGTCGGGCGCGACGCGACCGGTGTGACGGGGACGTAGGCGGGAAAGGTGATGGGTGGATTCGACGCGGGGCGGTTTGAGACCTGCGCGATCAACGTTTCGCGCAGGTGCCGCGGCGCTTCCCGTTTCGCTCCCGTGCGCCCAACCGTCTCCAGGCCGAGGCACATTTCCTGGACGAGATCGCGCAAGCCGGGCCGCGACCACATCTCGCGCTCGAACTCGGCGGTCTCTTCCGGCGGAAGCAGCCCCAGCGCATGAAGCGCGGCGCGCTCCTGCATTTGTTCATCAAATTCGGGCGGGACGTTCATACAAATTTCGCGAGCGGACTCCGGAGCTTCAGCATGCCGCGGCGGATGCGCGCCTTGATGGTTCCAAGCGGCTCGCCCGTGCGCGCCGCGATTTCCTGCTGGGTCAGGCCGTTGAAGAAGGCGAGCTCGATGGCCTCGCGCTGATCCTCCGGCAGGGCACCGAGCGCCGAACGCACGGCGGTAGCACGCTCGCCTGTCGCCATCTCGCTGTCGGCCGACGGCGATTCGCCTTGTTGCGCGATGATCTCCTGCATGCCGCCGGACTCCATGAGCTGGGCGCGGCGCCGGCGCAGGCGGAGGCGATCAAGCGCCTTTGAGCGCGTGATGGTGTAAGCCCAGGTAAACGGCGTGCCGCGGCGGGCATCGAAGCGCACCGCGTCGTCCCACATCCGCAGGCAGGCGGACTGGAGGACATCCTCCGCTTCTTCCGCGCTGCCTAGAATCTTGAAGGCCAGCGAGTACAGCGCGCCGGAGAAGGCATCGTAAAAGGACGCGAACGCACTCGCATCGCCCGTGGCGATGCGTTGCACCACTTCGGGTCCAACCGTGACTGGGGCGTCGGTCGTGAAATTCATCGCGCGGCGCGGGTGGCTCTCGGAACGGGAACTCGGCGCGAAGAGCGCGTCGAGGGTCCAACGCAGCCACTCAGCAGCCGGAAACGAGAGAAGCACAGCGGTCATGGAACAGCAAGGGGAGCTTTCGAACCCACCTGTCACGCGGGCTCTGACCAGCTATGCGCCGCCAGCCGGCCGCTCAGATGCAGGAATTCACGCTGCGACCCCGGGAAGGCACGCTCTATGGGTCGATGAAGAAATCCCCCGACGTCGCCCGACGGCGCTGCCGCTCGTCGTCAGAAACCCGAAACGCCGCCAATTCAGGGGCCGTGCTGTGCTGCCGGAAAAAATAGTCGTCCACCCACCCGATGAATTCATCCCGTGGCAGGATCCCCCGCGCCCTGCCCAACCATTCGGCGGCAGCGGCCACATTCCCGCGCTGGAGATCGAGCGCCGCGGCCGTAAACATCCATTCCGGGGCGACGGGCGGGGACTTCATCGCCTCGGCCAGGGCCGCCTCGACCTCGGACGTCTGGCCATCCTCAATTTGCGCGAGGCGCAGCTTGAGAGCGACGGTCGACCGCGAAACGCCGGAGCCGGGACGGACCCGCAGCAACGCCTGCCTAGCCACATTCACCGCGTCGGTCAGCTTGCCTTGCCGGCGCAAAAGCTCGGCCATTTGATAGTGTGAATCGGCTGGCAATGGATCGAGGGCGAGCGAGGAAAGCAGCAGCTTGGAGGCATCGTCGAAGCGCCGCTGCCGGGAGACGTTAAACGCCCGCAGATACAGCACCTGGTGAACTTCACGCCCCGCGGCGTCCAAGGCCAGCAGGCCGTTTTCCGCCGCGCTGAAATTTCCCGCCCGCGTCTCCAGGCTCGCGAGATAACGGGTCAGCCCCGGAAGATTCGGTTCCGCTGTCGCCAGTTCCATGAGGAGCTTGCTCGCCAGCTTGAGGTCGCCGGCCTGATCTGCCGCGAGTGCCCGGTCAAGCACCCCCATCGTGGGTGCCCGCCAGGCCGCGGGCGGGGGTGGCGAGGGGCCCGCGGCGGCCTCTTCAGGCGGCGGTGACGGATGCATCAGAAAGGCGAGCAAATAGCCCAGGCCAAACATCACCACGGCTACGGAGCCAAGCTTCCAGGCCATGGGCGCGAAACCCGGCGGCAGGGCCAGGTGCGCCGGTTCAGCCCGGCTGGCCGTCGAGGCGAGCGATTCCTCCAGCGCGGGGTCGGCCGCGTCGCCGAGCATCACCGACATGTTGACGTTGCCCGAACGCGGCATCGGCCGGCGGCGCGCCCGCGCCTCGTCTTCCCCGGAGGTCTCGGCGGCCGGCGGTTTCTTCCGAGCGACGAAATCCTTGAATTGCCTCGTCAACTGCTCCAACTCCGCGTCGTCGCCGGCGGTGCCCGCTTCCCCGCCGGGGTCGGTCCCACTTTCCGTCCGGACTGGAACTGCGGGGTCCGGTGACGGCTTGCGGAAATGCCGGGAGGCAACCGCGCGGGGGCGAATCGCGGGATCGGATTCGTCGGGCGGCGGGGAGGGATTCTGCGGATCCGTCATGGAGAGCGCGCGGCGCGCGGTATCGAGGTCGAGGGAGTAAGGGCTTTTCCGGGCGAAAGCAAACTTCTGTGCGTGACACACCGGGGGCCGGTTGAAATACTCCGCCACGCGCCACCTATGAGCAATCCCGTCACGCCGGCCAACGACCGCAAGCCCCTGATCGAGTTTCGCGAAGTGCACAAGCATTTCGGCAAGCTGCATATCCTGCGCGGCGTCAACGAGAAGATCATGGAAGGCGAGGTCATCGTCATCCTCGGACCCTCCGGCTGCGGCAAAAGCACGATGCTGCGCTGCATCAATCACCTCGAGAAAATCGACGGCGGGGATTTGATGGTCGACGGCATCAATCTGGGCGATCCGCACGCGGACGTGAACAAGATCCGCGCGGAGACGGGCATGGTCTTTCAGCAGTTCAATTTGTTCCCGCACTTGTCGGTGCTCCAAAACGTCATGCTGGCCCCCATGAAGGTCCGCGGGATGAGCAAGGAGGCGGCCCGCGAGAAGGGCATGAAGCTCCTGACCCGCGTGGGCATCGAGCAAAAGGCCGATGCGTTTCCCATTCAACTTTCCGGCGGCCAGCAGCAGCGCGTGGCCATCGCCCGCTCGCTCGCGATGGATCCGAAAATCATGCTGTTCGACGAGCCCACCTCGGCGCTGGACCCCGAGATGATTCGCGAGGTGCTCGACGTCATGCGTGCGCTGGCCCAGGCGGGGATGACCATGGCCATCGTGACGCATGAAATGGCGTTCGCGCGCGAGGTTGCCAACCGCGTGCTGTTCATCGACGGCGGTAAAGTCTGCGAGCGGGGGACGCCGGCCGAATTTTTTGACAATCCAAAGGAGGAGCGGGCGAAGGACTTCCTCAGCAAGATTCTCAAACATTGATCCAATCCGCGCCGCCTTCGACAAGAACCACTCTCCCGACTGGCGCCCTGATTTCAGCGCGCCTTTCGGCCCAAACCCCCCAGCAACCCAAAACAAAAACCGCAAACATGAAGCTTCATCCGTGGATCGCCTCTGCCGCGATCGCCCTCACTGCCGGCAGCCTTTTCGCCCAAACGCCCACCGCGTCGCCTCCCGCGACCGCGACCGCCACACCCGCTCCCACGCCTGTCGTGGCGAAGAACGTCATTCCTGACATCAAGGCCCGGGGTAAACTCATCGTCGGCGTGAAATACAACGTGCCGCTCTTCGGCCAGAACAACCCGATCACGAAGCGCGTCGAGGGTCTCGATGCCGACATTGCCCGCGCCCTCGCGAAGGAGCTTCTGGGCAGCGAGGACAAGGTGGAGCTGGTCGAGGCGATCTCGGCGAACCGCGTGCCGTTCCTGCAGGAGGACAAGGTGGACCTCGTCCTCAGCACGATGACCATCACCGAGGATCGCAAGAAGCAAATCGACATGTCGGACGTGTACTACGTCGCCGGGCAGTCGCTGCTGGTGCCGAAGGGCAGCCCGATCAAGAGCGTGGCAGACCTGGGTGGCAAGACGGTTTCCACGGCCCAGGGCTCCACCAGCGAAAAAACGTTGATCGAAAAGGCGCCCACCTGCAAACCGCTGCTCTTCAAAGGCTACTCCGAGTGCTTCGAGGCCCTCAAGAATGGCCAGGCGGACGCGATGACCACGGATGACGCCATCCTCCTCGGTTTCAAGGCAACCGCGCCGGATAAATACGAGATGGTCGGCGGCCAGTTCACCTCCGAACCATACGGCATCGGGATTAAGAAGGGCAAGCCGGACCTGACCGCCTTCGTGAATGCGGAGCTCGCCAAGATGAAGGCGGACGGCCGCTGGAAGGCGATCTACGACAAGAACATCAAGCCCGTCAGCGGCGTCAGCATCGATCCGCCGAAGTAGGAAGTTGGATCGGCTGCTTTTCACCGCGCGCGACGACAAGTCCTCGCCATAATCTTTCCCGGATTCATGCCGTCGCGCGCCGCTTGCCATCTTGTTTTCACAACGGTCGCCCGCCCGGCGCGCCGGGCCGTTTCGCCGTTTCCATGATCATTCTCGCCCAAGCAAACGAGGCCGCGCCGGCCTTCGGATCCGCCGTCGTCACATACCTCCCGAATTTTTTGTGGGGAATGTTGATGACGGTGAACGTCTCCTTCTGGGCTGCCATTGTCTCGTTTGTCATCGGGCTCGTGGTCGCATTGTTGCGCGTGACGCCGAGCGGCGGATTGAAGATTGTCGCGATCGCGTTCACGGAATTTTTCCGAAACACGCCCCTCTACGTGCAGGTGTTGGTCTTTTATTTTGGGCTGCCGAAGCTCGGGATGAAATTGGGCTTTGAAATTTGGGGCTGGTCGGTCAGCGATCAATTCGCCGCCGGCACGCTGGCGCTGGCGCTCTACACCGGCGCCTACGTGGCTGAAGCCATTCGCTCAGGGCTGTTGGCCATTCCCAAGGGGCAGAGTGAGGCGGCGCGGTCCCTCGGGCTTACTTTGCTCCAAACCCTTCGCCTCGTCGTGGTGCCGCAGGCCATCCGGCTCGTGCTTCCACCGCTCGGAAACCTCTACAGCGCGATGCTGAAGAATTCGGCCCTGCTTTCTTCCATCGGGGTGGCGGACCTAATGTTCCAGGCCGAGTACGTGAATAACCGGACTTTTGCAACTTTTGAGGTCTATACGGCGGTGGTGTTTTTTTACCTGGCGCTAACCCTGCCCATGGGCTGGTTCGTCCATCGCCTGGAGAAAAGATACAATCCCCTGCGGGCGAAAACGCTGCGATTGCAGGGCGCCCATATTTAAGCGGAATTTTCGCCGACCATGTCCACCGCAGCCATATCGCCAGACGAGCACGCGTCCCTTCCGGCTCGTCATCCTGCTCCGATCCTTACGTTTGCGCGGATGTTTAACGCCGCGGGCTGGCTCATCCTGGGCCTGCTCGTCTATTTTCTCGTCATCCCGGCCGCGCGCTTCGGCAACTGGTCGCCGTTCGGCGCGCTGACGACGTGGGAATTCCTCTGGGTTGGATTGCAGGTCACGCTCTTCGTGGCGGTGTTCTCGGTGGTCATCAGCACGGTCATTGGGTTCTGTCTCGCACTGGGCCGGCTGTCCAACAACAGCCTGATCAAGACCTTTTGCGCCGGCTACATCGAATTCATGCGGGCGCTGCCGTCTTACCTCATCATCTTCTACGTCTTCATCGTCTTCCCGAAGGTCGGCATCAAGCTGCCCTCGCCGTGGTTTGCGATTATCGGGCTCTCGCTCTACACCAGCGCCGTCATGGCGGAAATCTTTCGCGCGGGAATCCTTTCGGTAGAAAAGGGCCAGCTCGAGGCCGCATATGCACTTGGGCTCAAGCCGTTTCACACCGTGATGTACATCATCCTCCCGCAGGCGCTGCGCCGGATGGTGCCGTCGATCGTCAGCCAACTCATCACGCTGGTAAAGGACACCTCTCTTGCGTCCATCATCGCGCTGCAGGAACTGACGGCCGCCGGGCGCCAGCTTTACGAGTATTACGGGCAAACGGCCGGCAAGCCGATCGTGCTTGAGACGTTGTTCGTTGTCGCTGCGATCTATTTCGTGATTTGCTACATCCTCGCTCTCATCAGCAACCGGCTGGAGATCAAGGGCTGAGTCCGGAGGACCGAATTCCGAGGGCAAAATCGCGCGCGACGCGCTTCGCTTGGGCGAGCGCGCCGTTGTGGCCGGGATCGCTGACCCCGGGGCGGGTACGACGGTCCGGTCGCGCGGAAGGTTGCGTTTGATTTCGTGGTCGCGTTCACCCCGCCCGCAGCGCGGTCGGCTACCCTGGCGGCCTCACGTTCCAGCGGCGTCACGCGCCCCTGCTCCCATCAAACGCAAAGACCCCGCGCATTGCTGCGCAGGGTCTCGCGAATATTAGCCGATTTCCTGGTCGGTTAGAACGTGGCGTTCAACTCGACCTGGACAATTTGCTGCGCGTTGTAGTCAAACGGCACGAGGGCAACCTTCGTGTTCTTGAAGGCCGCGGTCGCCGCGCCCGGAGCGGGCAGGACAGCCGGGCTGGTGGCCGCGCCAAGGACCGCCGAAGGGCGGAGGTCGCGGCGCAGATTCCAAGCCGAGTAGAAGTTGATGTTGCCGGTCAGCCAGTTGGTGAAGCGATAAGCGAGGGCGATTTTCGGGCCCTGCATGTTCAGGCGGCTGCCCGCCCAATTCGGATCGTTCAGGTTCGGGTCAATTGAACCGATGCCCGCGGAGCGGTAATCAGCCGAGATGGACCAGTCGCCCTTCTTGGCGAGATTTCCGAACTTCACACCCGCCATCCACGCGATCTTGTCGCTGTAATTGTCCGCGCGAACACCGTAGACATTGTAGGCGCGTGATCCACCTTGGAAGTTGTAGGCGATTTCCGCATAGGGCTTGATGGCAATGCCGCCAATCTTGAAGTTGAACTCCATTGGCATGTCGAACACCATCAGGTCGCGGGTGGCGTTGCCGTAGGCCGACCCAAATCCAGCCACGTTCGTGATGCCGTTGAGGGGATTGGTGTTGGCAGTGGCCGTGGTCACGCTGCCCGAATTCGGGTAGAACTGGAACGTAGGGCCAAACTTCAGGCTCATGGCCGGCGAACCAGCGACCGTTTCCGTGCGCGTGGTCTTGCCGTCCTGGACCGTGCGCGTCGTCGCGCCCGTTCCACCGAACTTGAACTCAAACACCACCTGTTGAATGAACAGATACGCGTCGCCCTTCACACCCTTGGACAAATTTGCCGAGTTGTTGAACTCGTTATTATCGAAGAAGATATACTGACCCAAATTGAAGGTGATGCTCGTCATCGGCGACACGTCAAGCTTGTACGTTTCCGTGAAGCCTTCCGGGCGCACGTCGGCCGGGTT
>JANMQT010000047.1:0-4219 GCA_031370675.1 Verrucomicrobiota bacterium | reverse complement strand
GGCCAGAGGGATTTCTGGTGCTCGACGCGACGACCCAGACCCATCTGGAAATTGTGCAGGCGCGCACGCCCGGGGGCACGAGCCTGCTGGCCGCCCTCGATCGCACGGTCACGGCGATGGGCGCGCGCCAGTTGCGCCACTGGCTGCTCTATCCGCTGCGCGACATCCCCGCGCTGCAGGCCCGCCAGGCCCTGATTGGCGCGTGGGTCGAGGCTCCCGGCGCGCTCGCGGAGATGCGCGCGGCGCTGAAGGAAATCCGCGATCTGGAACGGGCGCTCGGTCGTCTGAGCCAGGGCGCGGGGAATGGTCGCGATCTTTCGGCGCTTGGTCGTTCGCTTTCGCTCGTGCCGGGAATCAAGGCGCAGCTGCTGCCGCTCGCAAACGGTCCGCTCGGCGCGGTGGCGCTGGCCGGCGAGCTCGCGGCGAGATTGCGCGAGGAGCCAGCGCTGGTGCAGCGATTGCAGCACGCGATGGCGGAGGAACCGGCCGCGACCATCCGCGACGGCGGGATCTTCCGCGATGGTTTCGATGCCGGTCTCGACGAACTGCGCCGCGCGTCGCGCGACGGCAAGGACTGGATCGCCGCATTGCAGGAACGCGAGGTCACCCGCACCGGCATCAAGTCGCTCAAGATCCGCTACAATTCGGTTTTTGGTTACTACCTCGAGGTGACGCGCTCGAATCTCGCGCTCGTGCCGGCCGATTATCATCGCAAACAGACGACCGCGAACGCCGAACGCTACTTCACGCCCGAGTTGAAGGAGATGGAGGGCAAGATCCTGGGGGCCGAGGAACGCGCGCGCCAGCTGGAGCACGATCTCTTTCTCGCGCTGCGCGAGGAAGTGCTCGCGCACGCCGCGTCGCTGCAGGCCACGTCCGCCGCGCTGGCCGCGATCGATGCGCTGGCCTCGCTGGCGGAGATCGCGCGGATGCATCATTACGCCCGTCCGAAATTGCGCGCGCCCGGCCGGATTGAAATTCGGGACGGTCGCCACCCCGTGTTGGAGCAAACCCTCGAGGGCGGGAAGTTTGTGCCGAACGACGTCCTGCTCGACGCCGAAACGGCGCGTCTGCTCATCATCACCGGACCGAACATGGCGGGAAAATCAACCTATCTGCGGCAGACCGCGCTGCTCGTGCTGATGGCACAGATCGGCAGCTTCATCCCGGCGGCGGAGGCGGAGATCGGGATCGTGGACCGGATCTTCACGCGCATCGGCGCGAGTGACGACCTCGCACGCGGCCAGTCCACCTTCCTCGTCGAGATGAACGAGACCGCGAACATCCTGCATCACGCCACGCCGCAATCGCTCGTCATCCTCGACGAAATCGGCCGTGGCACGTCCACCTTCGACGGACTTTCGATCGCGTGGAGCGTGGCGGAATACCTGCACGACGAGGTGCGCGCGCTGGCGCTGTTCGCCACGCATTACCACGAGCTCACGCAAATCGTGAAGGACTGCGACGCCGCCCAGAATTGCACGGTCGCCGTGCGCGAATGGAATGATGAGATCGTCTTCCTCCACCGCATCATCCCGGGTGCGGCCGACCGCAGCTATGGCATCCACGTGGCCCGGCTGGCGGGACTGCCCGCCCCGCTGCTTGAGCGCGCGAAGGAATTGCTGGCGAAACTGGAGGCGGGGAGCGGTCCGCAGCGCCCGGCGCGCCGCCGTCGGCCCGGTGCGCCCGACGGCGAGGATGGAGCGCCCTCGCAGCTTTCGCTGATCTGACCTGATTGGATCAGCCCTCCGCGCGCAACACTTCGAGCGGTGGGTGATTGCTGACACCGCGGCTGGTGAAGAGTCCGACGCCGAGCGTCAGCCCAATCACGGACGTGAGCGCGACCAAGGCGGGCGGAGCAATGATCGTGAGGACCGCAGTCTGCTGCAGCTCAAAGACGAACGTGGCCAGCAGCCAGCTCCCGCCCGCCGCGAGAACAATGCCGGTCAGCGCCGCGAGCGAGCCGAGCGCCAGGTATTCCACGGCGAGAATCCGGAACACCGTCTCGCGGGTCGCGCCAAGCGTGCGAAGCAGCGCGGCCTCACGCACCCGATCGAACCGGCCCGTGAACACCGCCGAAACCAGCACGAGCAGCCCCGTGCCAATCGTGAACAGCGACAGCACCCGCACCGCCATCGTTGCCTTCGAGATGATGTCGCGAATCGTCCCGGCGATGAGGGAGAGATCAACCGCCGACACGTTCGGGAAGCGTCGCACCATCGCCGCTTGAATCTTCGCGGAAGCCGCGCTCGTCGTGGTCCGGCTGACCAGAATCTCAAAGGTCGGCGCGTCCTCGATCACGCCGGTCGGGAACACCACGAAGAAATTGGGCGAGAACCGCCGCCATTCGACCCGCCGCAAACTTTCCACGCGTGTGGTCATCGGGATTCCCTGCACATCGAAGACAATTTCGGCGCCGATTCCGATTCCAAGATCGCGCGCAATGTCCGCCTCGAGCGAGATCGGAATCGGGGATTCGTTCGGCCGGGCGCGTCCGCGCCAGCGCCCCGCGACGAGTTGTTCCGTGTCGGAGATCTTGTCGCGGTACGTGCTTCGATACTCCCGGTTCAGGACCCAGTCGGGCGTGCGGCGCGTCTTGTCGGCAAGGATTTGCTCCACTTTTTTTCCGGCCACCGAGGCGAGGCGCATCGTCACCACCGGCACCGCGCCCAAGTCCGGCAGGCTGGCGTCCTTCAGTAGTTGGCGGGCCTCGGCGAGCTGGTCAGGGCGGATGTCGAAGAAAATGAGATTGGGCTGTTTTTCGTTGTCTTCGCTTGCGAACTGTCGGCGCAGCAATCCTTCCGTGAGATGCAAGCCGAGTAGCAGCGCGGTGCTCAGCCCAAGCATGAACATCATCAATACGGTGCGGTTGCCCGGACGGTGGAGATTCGCCAGGCCCTGGCGCCACGCATAGGTCAATCCCGGCATGGGGAAACGCCGCGCGCCCCAGGCGAGCACTTTGGCGACCGACCACAACAGCGCCGTTCCCCCCGCGAGGGCGCCGGCGAACCCGAGGCTGAAGCGAATGTTTCCGCTCTGCCACCAGGGGAAAGCGATGAGCGCGAGCACGAGCGCGATTCGCGCGACCCACAACGCTGGGTCCGGCCGGCGGTCGGTGGCCTCGGCCTCCGAGGCCCGCAGGGTCAGCAGCGGCGGCACGCGCCGGATCGGCAGCAGGGGCAGTAGCGTAAAGAGCACGCAGACCGCGAGCCCCACCGCGAGGCCCTGCGCGATGGCCGCGGGTTCGGTGGCAAAATGGATCTGGAGCGCGAACGACGTGCCGACGAAGCGCGGCACGAGTGATTGCAGCAGCACGCCGAGCAGCGCGCCGCCGACCGCGCCGATCAGGCCCAGGGCGAGGGTCTGCAGCAGGTAGATGACGAGCGTCTGGCGCGACGACGCGCCGAGGCAATGCAACACCGCCGCCGTGCGCACCTTGCCTTTGAGGTATGCGGCGATGCCGCTCGCCACGCCGATGCCGCCCAGCAGCAGCGCGACGAAGCCGACGAGGTTCAGAAAATCCGCGACCTGGTCAAACGCGCGACCAAGCTGGCGCTTGCTGCGCGCGAGGTCGGTGGCATCAAGTTTGAGCTGTTCCAGTTGCGACTTGGATTTCGCGAGCAGTGCCGGAGCGTCAGCCGGGTTCTTGAAACGGAGGTAGGTCTTGTAACGGACAAGGCTGCCGCGCTGGAGCAGGTCGGAATCAAGTTCCGCCGCCGGGATCAGCACGCGCGGCGCGAGGGCCGAGAAGGTTGCTGCCTCGCCTGGCACCTTGCGCAGCGTGCCGAGAATCGGGAGGGGTTTGGAGCCAATTTGGATCACATCGCCCGGCCGGGCGTCGAACTGCAGGAGCAGCGCCTCCTCAACGAGCACGCCGCGACCCGCTGCGAACGCCGCGGCGGCCTCGGGAGGGTCCGTCTCCAGGTTGCCGTAAAACGGGAAGCGCCCGCGAATCGCGCGCACCTGCGAGAGCCGCGTGCTGTTGCTCTTCGGGAAATACGCCATCGAAGTCAGAGTTGACTCGCGCGCCTGTTCCGCCGCGCCCAGCGAGCGGATGAATTCCTCCGCCTCGGGCGCCATGGCGCGGCGCGATTCCAGCACGAGATCCGCGCCGAGCAGCGTGCGCGCCTGCGCATCCACCGACCGCGCCAGGTTCCGGCTGAGCGATCCGATTGCCACCAGCGCGGCGACCCCGAGCACCAGGGAACTGGCGAAAAGC
>JANMQT010000042.1:0-5572 GCA_031370675.1 Verrucomicrobiota bacterium | reverse complement strand
GATCACCTTCAACTTCACCTTGGCAACGCTCGGTGCGGGGGCCGGTATGGTTCACGATGAAGTGGGCATTGATAACATCAGTCTGACCGAGGGCTTTGTGCCCGAGCCGGGCACCTATGCCGCGGGAGCACTGGCGCTTGGCCTGATCGGCTGGTCCTTGCTTCGGCGTGGGCGCGCCTGAGTCGAAGCGCCGCGGCAATCCGGGATCATCCGGGTAATGGCGAATTCCGCCGGCGATGGCTGCGGGTGACTGCAAAGCACGGTCGCCCAGGGCCCGCGCGACCGGCCTTGCCGCGAAATCCTTCCGCGCTATGCTCGGGGCGCAGCCGCCCCTTGCATGAAGAAGCTCTCGATCGTCATCCCCTTTTTCAACGAGGAGGAAAACGCCGAGATGGTGCTGCGCGAGGTGCGGGGAGCCCAGCCCGACGCCGAGATCATCGCGGTGAACGACGGCAGCACGGATCGCACGCCGGAAATCATCGCGGCGTTGCCCGATATCCATCTCATCACCTTTCCGCGCAATCTGGGCCAGAGCGCCGCGCTTTATGCCGGCATCGTCAACGCCACGGGCGATTTCATCGTCCCGATGGACGGCGACGGCCAGAACGATCCGGCCGACATCCAACACCTGCTCGCCAAGCGCGACGAATTCGACGTCGTCTGCGGCTACCGTCGCGATCGAAAGGATTCGTGGAGCATCCGCAAGGCCTCGCGGATTGCGAATCGCACGCGGCAGTTCTTCACGCACGACGGCATCCGCGACGCCGGCTGCACGCTGAAACTAATTCGCCGCGAGCACGTGCGCTACTTCACGCCGTTCAGCGAAATGCAGTGCTACATGATGGCCATGTTGCGGAAGAACGGGCTGCGCATCGGCGAAATTCCGGTCAACCACCGCCCGCGCCAATTCGGCCGCTCGAAATATACGATCGCCCGGCGCGCCTGGCGAGGCATCTGGGACCTCATCGGCGTTTCATGGCTGCTCCGGCGCAACATTCCGTGGCCGCAGGGCTTCCCTCGACCGGACGAGCGATGACCACCGATTCCGCCCCGCAACCACCGACCTGGGGCGGCCTCACGCTCTGGCGCTGGGCGATTTTGTTTTCGGTCGCAGCCTTCACGTTTCGCGTTTGGTATGCCACCCGTCCCGAGTTGGTCGGCGATGAGGCCTACTATTGGCTGCTCTCGCACCGGCTGGACCTGAGCTACTTCGACAAGGGTCCGGGCGTCGCTTGGACCATTGCGCTCGGACGAAGCGTTTTTGGTGACACCGTCCTTGGAATCCGGATTTTTTCCGTGCTGCTCTCGGTGGCCACCGGGTGGTGGCTTTTTCTTCTGGCGCGACGCCTGTTCGACGAACGCATCGCCCTCGGCGCGTTGTTGCTGACGGGGATTATTCCATTGTTTGCCACGGGCGCGATCCTGATGACGATCGATCCTTTGAGTGTCTTCTTTTGGACAACAGCGGCGTACGCATTTTGGGTGGCCATCGAGCGCGACAGCCTGTGGCCCTGGCTGCTCACGGGCGTACTCGTCGGTGCCGGTGCGCTCTGCAAATACATCAATCTTTTTCAGCTCGCCTGCTTCATCCTTTTCTTGGCGTTGGATGCGACGCGACGAAAGAAGCTTTGGAGCGCGGGCTTTGTCCTGATGGTGGTCACGGCGTTGTTGATGTGCCTGCCGATGATCGTCTGGAACGCGCAGCATCATTGGGTGGCGGTACGCCACCTTGCCGAGCGCGGCGCACTGGATCGGGCGTGGCGCTTCACGCTGACCGAACCGCTCGTGTTTGTGGCGGTGCAGGCCGGAGTGATTAGCCCGGTGTTCTTTGCGGGCATCCTCGTCGCGGTGTTTTCCCGTCCATCGGAACCCGAAGCGGAACCACGCGCCTCCGCGAGGCGCTACCTGAAGACGCTCTTCATTCCACTGTTTCTGATGTACGTCGCCTTGAGCATCAACAAGGCCGGCCAGCCCAACTGGACGGCGCCCGCGTACGTCGCCGGGGTCATTCTACTGTCCAGCCGCTTTCTTCCCGGCCTGCTTCAGGCCTCGCGCTGGCGCCGCACCGCCATCGCCGGGGCCGCGGTGGCGTTGCTCATGACGATCCTGTTGCATGGCAATACCGCCTGGCTGCATTTGAAGCGCGATCCACTCGATCGCTCACGCGGTTCGGTGGATCTAGCCGCGCAGGTCGATGCCGCGATGGCCCTCAGCGGGGCGACCTACGTCATCGCCAACAAATACAGCACGGCGAGCCTCCTCAAGTTTTACATGAATGGGCATCCGCGCAGCTACATGCCGGACACCCTGCCCCGGATCGAGAACCAGTTCTCCATCTGGCCCGGCTACGCTAGCGAGCCGGCGGGGTCCAGCGCGCTGCTGGTCACGGATGTTGATTATCTGCCGCCCCCGGTGCAGCGCGATTTTGAAAAGGTGGATTGGCTGGCCGACATCGAAGCGGTCGGAGAGGGACGCAGGGTGGGAAAATATCACGTGTACGTTTGTCGAGGTCGCCGGGATCGACCGGCAAACTGACGCGGCGCGCCTCATTCGAAGGCTTGCCAACGGGCGGGAAATTGTATGCAATCGTCAGGTTGCTCCCGCAACCAATTCGTCAGCCGCGTGAGCGTCCCCCGTAGTCGCGTCCCGCGCGGACCGGACGAGTTGAAAGTATCCCCCGAAATCGTTCCCCTGGAGAACCTCCCATGAAGACCATCCGCACAAACATCGCTCGCCTTGGAATCGCACTCACCCTTGCCATGGGCGTTTGCCTCGCGGCCGACGCCGGCGCCGCCGGACCCACCACCGTATTTACCGGCGCCAGGCTGATCGACGGAACGGGCCGTGCGCCCGTCGAGAACGCCGTCCTCGTGATTCAGGACGGGAAGGTCGTTGCCGTCGGTCCGGCCGCGACGACGACGACATACACGAAGGGCGCCGACACGAAAATTGTCGACCTCAAGGGTCGCACGATCATGCCGGGCATCGTCAGTGCGCACAGTCATCTGGGCCTGACCAAGGGCGATTCACTCGCGCCCGAGAATTACACGCGCGAGAACGTCGCCAAACAACTGGCGCAATATGAAGCGTATGGGGTCACGGGGATTCTGTCCCTCGGGTTGAACCGCGCCATCATCTACGACTGGCGCAAGGAACACGATGCCGGAAACCTGCCCGGCGCGGACTTCTTCATCGGCGACCGTGGGATCGGCGTGATGAAGGGCGCGCCGCCGCTGAACGTTGGCGAGGATCAGGTGTATCGCCCCAACACGCCCGAAGAGGCGCGAGCCGCCGTGCGCGAGATGGCGGCGCGGCATCCGGACATGTTGAAGATCTGGCTCGACGATCTTTTTGGCAGCGCCGCGAAGATGCCGCCGGAAATTTTTTCGGCCCTGATCGCGGAAGCCCACGCCGCGGTGGACGAGGCGCACAAGCAAGGACTGCGCGTGGCGGCGCACGTGTTCTACCTCGCGGACGCCAAGGCGCTGCTGAAGGCCAACATCGACGCGTTTGCCCACAGCGTGCGGGACCAGCTCGTCGACGAGGAATTCATCAAGGAAATTAAGGCGCGCGGAATCCCGTACATCCCGACCCTGTCGCTCGACGAATCGCAATTTATCTACGCGGAAGACCCACCTTGGGCGTCCGAGCCGTTCTTCACGGCGGCGGTCGATCCGGTGTTAATCGCGAAATGGAAGAGCGAGGATTACCGCACCAAGCTCGCGGCCCAACCAAATACGCCGAAGAACAAGGCGGCCTCAGCGAACGGACTAAAGAATGTGAAGCTGCTCTTCGAGGCGGGCGTCCCGATCGCTATGGGAACGGACTCCGGGGGCTTGATGTCGCGCATCCAGGGCTTCGGCGAGCATCGCGAGATGCAGCTGCTCGTGCAGGCCGGCTTGAAGCCGATGGACGCGATCGTTTGCGCGACCCGTAACAGCTCCGCGGCCATCGGGGCAAAGGATCGCGGGACCCTGGAACCCGGCAAGCGGGCTGACTTCCTAGTGTTGGCCGGTAATCCGCTCGACGACATCCGCAACACGACGCGAATGGTGACGATCTACCACGACGGCAAGCCGGTGACGCCGATGGTTCCCGCTGATACGGCGGTCAAGTAGTCGGATGCCGCCGAATCCGATTCCTTCGAGATCTGAACTCCCGACGGCGGACGCGAAACCCGCCCATCTGGAATTCTGGTTCGATTTCGCGAGCACGTATTCGTACGTCGCGGCGATGCGCATCGCAGGACTTTGTCGCGACGCCGGCGTTGAACTCGCCTGGAAGCCGTTTCTGCTCGGTCCGATTTTTGCCCAGCAGGGTTTCGGCGACTCGCCCTTCAATCTTCATCCCCAGCGCGGTGCCTACATGTGGCGCGACCTGGAACGCCTCTGCGCGAAATTCGACCTGCCATGGCGACGGCCCGCGCAGTTTCCGCGCGCATCCACGCTGGCTGCGCGGGTCGCATGCGACGTCGCCGGCGAAGCCTGGGGCGGCGATTTCATCCGGCGGGTTTTCGTCGCGAATTTCGGCGAGGATCGTGACATCGGTGAACGCGAGGTGATCGCGGATGTCCTCGCGGGTCTGGGTCATGATGCCGCAGCCGTGCTCGCGCGCGCAGAGGCGCCGGAACGCCGCGGGGCCTTGCGCGCGAACACGGAGCGGGCCATCGCGCTCGGCATCTTCGGCGCGCCGAATTGCTACGTCGGTGACGAACTATTTTGGGGCGAGGAAGCGCTTGAGGACGCCATCGCCTGGGCCCAATCGACGCACCCATCGAAAACCAAACCGCCGCCCGGCTCCGGGTAACACGGGCGAGGCGGCGGTAGGTTAGGTGGGGGACCCCAGGGAAGTCGCTTGCTTACCAATCCAGCGACGCGGTCTTTTGGTATTCCGTCACACGCGTCTCGAAGAAGTTCTTTTCCTTGCCGAGGTCGATGGTCTCTCCGAGCCACGGGAACGGATTCCGGCTGCCCCAGCGCGTCTTCATGCCGATGCGCTCGAGGCGCCGATCGGCGATGTGCTCGACGTATTCGTTGAAGAGGCTGGCGTTCAACCCGAGGATTCCGGTCGGCAGGCAATCCCGCGCGTAGGCAATCTCGAGTTCCACGGATTTCTCGATCATGGCGAGGATTTCCGCCTGCAATTCGGAAGTCCAGGCTTCCGGATTCTCCTCCTTCACGCCGTTGATCAGGTCGATGCCAAAGTTTAGGTGAATCGACTCGTCGCGCATGATGTACTCGAACTGTTCGCCGACCCCGACCATGCGATTCTGGCGCTTGAACGAGAGCATCATGACGAAGCCCGAATAGAAGAAGATGCCCTCCATGATCACATAGAAGCCCACGAGGTTCTTGATGAATTTCTGAATGCCCTCGAGGCTGTCGGTCGTGAAATTCGGATTCGCCAGGTCCGCGGTGAGGGTCATCTCGAACGCGTCCTTGTCGTAGATGCTGTTGACCTCGTGGTACATGTTGAAGACCTCGCGCTGGTCGAGCGAGAGCGACTCCACGATGTAATGGAAAGTGTGCGTGTGGATGGCCTCCTCGAAGGCCTGGCGCAGCAGGTACTGCCG
>JANMQT010000386.1:0-15808 GCA_031370675.1 Verrucomicrobiota bacterium | reverse complement strand
GGCGCGAGGGCGTCGCCGGCGGTGTCGAGATGCAGGTGGAGACGCGCGCAGGTGAAGACGTCGAGCACCTCGCGCCGCGCCGGTCGATCGTGGAGCACGCCATTGGTGGCGAGGAGCGGGAGGCGCCGCGCATCCGCGAGATCGACGAGCTGCGCGTTGAGCGGACGCTCCTCGCGGCGGCGATGACGCTGGATTTCGACGAAGACATTGTCCGCGCCGAAGAGACGCGTGAGTTGACCAAGATGATCCACCGCCGCGCCGTGGCGGCCCGCGGCGAGATGACGGTGGAGCGCGCCGTCCTCGTCGCCGGTGAGCGCAACGAGGCCGTCGGCAAATTCCGCGAGTTCCTCCCACGCGATCGCGGCCTCGTTCTTTGGCGAGCGCAGCTTGGCGCGGGTGACGAGCCGGCAGAGATTTTGGTAGCCGGTGCGCGAGGCGACGAGCACGGGCAGCGCGCTGCCGTCGGTCATGGTGAGTTCACTGCCCACGAGGGCGCGCACGCCCTTCTCGCGCGCGGCGGCAAAGAAGCGCGGTGCGCCCGGGACGCCGTCGCGATCGCACAACGCCACGGCGGGGAGATTCAGCTCCGCGGCCCGATCGATCAACGCCTCCGGGCTTGAAGCCCCGCGCAGAAAACTGAAGGCGCTCCGCGCGTGGAGTTCGATGTAATCAGGTTCGGCGGGCATGGTGGATCGGCTCGACAAAGAGGTAGGGACGACCGTCCCCGGTCGTCCCAAACTGGCTGATATCGCTAGCCATTTGGATCCCGCTCCCAGATCCATGGCCAGTCTCCCCCCGGCTCGATCCGGCCTGCCCTGACGGGATTCGCGCGAATGTAAGCATCCTTTTCGAGGTAGCCTTCATCGCTCCTCAGCCGGTGGTCGAAAAAGTCCCGCTGCCATTTGATCCCTGCAGATTTTGCAACCATCGCCTTCCATTTTCGCATGACTGCACTCAATCCAGGCGCTGGCGGAAAGTGAACCAGCATGTGGACATGATCGGGCATGAGTAACATGAGTGCGACATACCACTCCGCGCGGTCGTGGTAGTATCTGGTTACGTCGAAAATTGTCCGGGCGACCTGTTCGTGACAGAGGTGATTTACTCGCCGCTCGGCGCAGCACACGGTCAGGAAAAACGTTTCCTTCTGCGGGTCCACCCACCACGGCGGCTCGTGGGGCAGTTGCTTGCGCCCGACTGCGTGCGTTGGGCACATTCGCTTCATTTGTCGCGGATCATTAATCGCCGAATGTCAGTCACGGGGAGGATTTAGGACGACCGAGGACGGTCGTCCCTACCTCAGTCGATCCATGGCGGTTGGATCGCTTTCGTTTGGACGACGGTAGACGTAGTTTCTTTTGCGCCGCGCTGGACGCGTCGTCGTCGGTTTTGCCATCGCGTCGGGACGACGCGAACCACCTGGTCAATGCGATGATCATATTCGTTTCTGTTCAGTCGTATCCGCCGATGAGCCACCAGTGGGAACCGCGGTGCGAGAGGCGGAAGAGGCCGCCGGGCTCGAGCTCGACGTCCCATTCCTCGTCGTCCCACGCGCGGCGCTCCTCCCACCAGTCGCCGGAGCCGCGCCAGGGTCCGAGCGCGAAGCGGATGCCGCCGCGGGCCTCGGCCGTCTCGACGTGCAGCGGCTGGCCGGCGACATCGCACCGCACCAGCGCGGCGAGGGCCGGGCGGTAACGACGCAGCGCGGGCCCGTAGCGCGGCGGTTGCTCGGCCACGGCCCCGGGCGCCGTGGGCGGCGACGCGAAATCCACGCGCGCGACGCGAAACGCATCCGGCCGGTGTGTGCGCTCGAGCTGCGGCGTGCCGACGCGATCATCGCCCACCACTGCCGCGAGCCGCGCCAGCGTCTCGGCGAATCCATTCGGATCCTTCAGCGCAGCTTGGAACAAACCGAATTGATGCCCCACGGGCTTGGAGGGTCGCGCGGCGATCTCCAGCGCGACCACCGGCGCGTCGGCGCGCAGCGTCTCAAAGTAGTGATGCAGCACGCGGAAGAGCACGTCCACGTCGCCGGTCGGATCCGGAATCGTGAACTTGCGCGCGAGCACGCGGCCGTCGTCGCAGCGCAACTCGAGCCGCAGGGCGGCCACCACGAGCCACACGTCCGACAACCGCTGCGTGAGCTGCTCGAGGCAGCGTCGCAGCACAAACAGCAGCGGTTCGAGCGTCTCCAGGCCCTGCTCGAATTCCACGACCTCGCCGTACGTCTCGACCGGCCGCGCCCAATCGAGCGCGCGCGTCGTGCGACCCGCGGCGCGATCCCACAAGGCCACGCCCGAGGGTCCGAGCCGATCGCCCACCGCTTCGCGCGGCAGGGCGGTGAACGCGCCGAGCGTGCGCACGCCCCAGCCGCCGAGGATCATCTCCAGCGCGGGATCGGGCTCGAGATCCGCGAGCGGCAGCGGAGCGAGGAAGGAGGCCGCCTCGATGATCTGCAGAAACGGCCGCGCCCGGCGGGCGGCGAGCCGGGCGAGGCCGGGATTTTCCGCCACGCCGATGCGCGCAAAGAGCTGCTGCGCCGCGAGCCTGTGCACGAGCACGAGTGCCCACGCGCGATGATCGGTTTCGCGGCGTCCGCGCAAATCGAGCGTGCACCAGCCGTCGGCCGTTTCCTCGAGCCAGGGCGAGAACGCCCAGGCGGTCTGGCGCAGCACCTCCGCCGCGGCGCGTTCCTGCCGCGGCAGGCGGCGGCGCAGTTGCAGGCGCGGACAACGCGCCAGCGCCTGGCTCGCGGTGAAGCCACTGCGCACGTCCGCCAGGCGCGCGGCCTGGGTGGTTTCCGTCACGATGGCGCCGTTCGGTCCCGGGCCCGCCAGCAACGCCACCGGCTGACGATGCTGCTCCGGCTCGAAACGCAGCGCGGCCTGCAGATGAAACGACGGCAGCAAAATGGCGGCGAACATGGCAGGATCTTCTTTCAACCGGCGAGCGCCACGCGGGGGCCGGCGTCGTCGCGGCGTTGACGCACCAGCTCGAGATCGAGGCCCGCGATGAGCGCGTGATTCGGTGCATCGAGCGAGGCGAGGGTGAGGGGATGCCGCAGGAAGAGCCGCGCGTGCGCGCTGGCGACCAGCGGTCCCGGCGTGAAGACGAGGCAGGCCAGGCCGTTTTCCTCGGCGATGCGCTGCAGCCGGAACCATGTGGTGGCGGGAATGGCGCGCAATTCCTTCGCGGGATTGTCGGCGAGGTCGAGGGCGATGAGCGGCAGGTTGCCGTCGCGCAACAGCAGGTCGGTCGCGCGGATGGCCTGCGCGGCATTCGCACAGCGCACCCAGAGCAGCGCGGTCAGCGTCTCGCGCCGGCAGCCGGCGGGATCGAGGCGGTCACGCCCGTCCACCAGCGCCATACGCTGCTCGCGCGTCCACGTCCCGGCCAGGATCGACTGCAGCAGGCAGGTCGCGCCCATGGCCGGCTGGCGGCGGGCGATTTCGACCAGGGTACCGCGGCGCAATCCGCCCCCGAGCAACGCGTCGAGCGCGGGGAGTCCAGTCTCCAGCACTGCGGCGGCGGGGCGCAGACCGGACGGATATTTCTCCGCCAACAGCGTGCGTAATTCGATAATCTTGGAGGAACGGGCGGTCATGCGGATCCGGCGGTAAACATGAACAAATGTTCATAAAATAGCCGTCAAAATGCAAGTCGCTTTACGAAAGGATTTATGGGCCCCACGCGCCGAGGCAGATGCCACGCGGAATCCGAGCCCAAGCCCTCCGGCGTGCCAGATTCCATGCGGCTTCGCGAGTGGGATGCCTCCGCGTTCAAGGTAAATTCAGCCCTGCGGGGTCACGCCGAACGCCAAGCCCCATTCCATGCGGAATCCCGCGCTTGTTCCCATCTTATTCACCCCGGATTACTCTGATTTGCGACCTGTCAGCCGTGAGAACAAATCGTTGCATGGCATCTATTCACAACACCGACGGATCCAGCCGGAGCTTTCCGGCAATCTGTCCGGCTTCGTCCGCTTCACACTCTTGTCGGCCGACCGAAATCCGCTTCCGGTCAGCCGCTTGATCGCGCGTATTGGCCAAAGGGAAGTCGAATTTTCGCCGGAATTTGTGACTTTGTTAAACAGCTAAACGCCAGAGTAATAAAATCCAAAACAAGATGGAATCTAGGTTCCGCCCCCGGAAATTGGCTTCCGCTTCTGGAAATGGTCACGGAGTCGGGCGTCAACGGGATTTTCGGAGTTATTTTCGACCGCAAATTCCGGCAGCCCAACGCTGAATTCGCATTCTTGAGGCAGACTCAGCCTTGAAACGGCCCAAGAAAAAGGGTTCCGAGCCAAGCCGCGCCTTCGTGACGGTTCCGCCACGGAGGGAAAGGCGGCTTGAGATTATTCACAGCAGCCTTGGCGGCCCACCTGGCAGGGCCGCCGGGCCCTGGCTACGTCCAAAACCCTTTGCCGCGTTCAGGCCTCCACCGGCGGAGTCTCCTGACCAGGCTCGGGCGTCTCGTCCTCTTCCTGGGTGACCACCTGGGCGATGTCCTGCAGGCGTTCGCCTTCGGGTAGGTCGATGAGCTTGACGCCCATGGTATTGCGGCCGGTTTCGCGGATCTCCTTCACGCGGATGCGCACGGTCTGACCGCGCGAGGTCGTCAGCATGAGCTCGTGGTCCTCGTGCACGGTCAAGGCGCCAATCACGCCGCCGGTGCGCTCGCCGGTTTTCATCGTGATGATACCCTTGCCGCCGCGAGACTGGAGCCGGTACTCGTCGAACGGCGTGCGCTTGCCGATGCCGTTCTCGCCCGCGACCAGCAGCATCGCGCCGGGATCCAGGATCGCCATGGCCACGACGTAGTCGCCCTGGTCGGGTCGGATGCCCCAGACGCCGACGGTATCGCGGCCCTGGTCGCGCAATTCATCCTCCTTGAAGCGGAGGCTCATGCCCTCGTGCGTGACGAGGACGAGCTCGTTCTCGCCGCCGGTCATCTTGGCGTCGATGAGCTGATCGCCCTCCTCGATTTGGATGGCGATGATGCCGCCCTTCCGGATGTTTTTGAAATCCGCGAGGTTCGTCTTCTTGATGATGCCGCTGCGGGTGGCGAAGACGATGTGCTGGACCGGATCCCAAGTTTCGTCCTCGCGGCCCGGGCCCTTGCTCGGGATGCGGATCATCGCGGCGATCTTTTCGTCGGGACGCAGCTCGAGCACGTTGGCCAGCGAGCGGCCGCGCGCATTGCGGCCCATCTCCGGCACCTCATACACGCGCTCGACGTAGCAACGTCCGTCACGCGTGAAGAACATCAGGTAGTCATGCGTGCTGGCGGTGAAGAGGTGCTCCACGAAATCGCCCTCCTCGCCGTCCTCGGAATCACGCGTGGTCATGCCGACGACGCCGCGACCTCCGCGGCGCTGCGCCCGATAGGCGTCGGCCTCGGTGCGCTTGATGTAGCCGCGATGGGTGAGCGTGATGATGCAGCCCTTGTTCGCGATCAGATCCTCCATGTTGATCTCGCCGGCGTCGGGAATGATGTCGGTGAGACGCGGCGTGCCGTGCTTTTCCTTGATCGTGCGCAGCTCGGCCTTGATCAGGTCGAGCACGCGATCCTCGCGCGCCAGGATGTCGAGCAGGTCCTTGATCGTCTCGAGCACCTCGCCGTATTCGCCGGTGATCTTGTCGCGCTCCAGCCCGGTCAGCTGGTAGAGTCGGAGGTCGAGAATCTGCGTGGCCTGCTTTTCAGTGAGCGCGTAGGTGCCGGAGGCGACGTCGAAGCGGCTCTCGCCGCGCGTGCGAATGCCGAAGGACTCGATTTCCTGCCGCGAGTAGCGCAGGGCAAGCAGGCGGTCGCGCGCGGCATCGCGGTTGGCGGAATCGCGGATGATCCGGATGAACTCATCCATGTTGCCGAGCGCGACGAGGTAGCCCTCGAGTTGTTCGGCGCGATCCTCGGCGGCGCGGAGCTGATGCCGGGTGCGGCGCAGGACGACCTCGCGCCGGTGCTCGATGTAGCAGGCGAGCGCCTCCTTGACCGAGAGGAGCTTGGGCCGACCGCGATCGATCGCCAGCATGTTGACCGCGAACGAGGCTTCGAGCTGCGTGTTCTGGTAGAGATTGTTCAGCACCACCTCCGGCACGGCCTCGCGTTTCAGGTCAACCACGACGCGCGTGTTCTCATCCGATTCGTCGCGCACATTCGTGATGCCGGTGAGGACCTTTTCGTTCACCAGATCGGCGATGCGCTCGACGAGGAAGGCGCGGTTCACGCCATACGGGATTTCCGTGATGACGATTTTTTCGCGGCCGGACTTGGTGTCGGTTTCAAAACCTGCCCGGCCGCGGATCTTCAGGCTGCCGCGGCCGCTCGTGAAATATTGTCCGATGCCGGTCACCCCGTGGATGACGCAGCCGGTCGGGAAATCCGGACCCTTGATGTGCTCACGCAGGCCGTCGGCCGTGATGTTGGGATCGTCGATTTGCGCGCAGATCGCGTCGACGATCTCGCCGAGGTTGTGCGGAGGGATGTTGGTCGCCATGCCGACGGCGATGCCCGTGCCACCGTTGACCAGCAGGTTGGGAAACGCGGCGGGAAAAACGACCGGCTCGGTCGAGGTCTCGTCGTAGTTCGGGACGAAATCGACCGTGTCCTGTCCCATGTCGTCCATCAGCGCGGAGCCGAGATGCGTCAGGCGCGCCTCGGTATAACGCATGGCGGCGGGGGGATCGCCCTCAACCGATCCAAAATTTCCCTGGCCGTCGATCAGTCGCTCGCGCATGGCCCAGCGCTGCGCCATGTGGACGAGCGTGGGGTAGATGACCGCTTCGCCGTGCGGATGGTAATTGCCGGAGGTATCGCCCGCGATCTTCGCGCACTTTCGATGCTGCCGGCCCGGGAAGAGCGACAAGTCATGCATCGCGTAAAGAATGCGCCGCTGGGAGGGCTTGAGGCCGTCGCGCGCATCGGGCAGCGCGCGGGAGACGATCACGCTCATCGAGTAATCGAGGAAGGAGCGCGACATCTCCTCGGCGACGTTGATGGGCTCGACTTTGTCGTTCGTTTCTGGCATGGGAAAGCAGGGGAAAACGGCGCCGCCGGAAGGCTCGTGTGGCGTCGTGAAAAAGCTGAAGCGGAAACCTAGCGAGAAGACCCGTCGCGGCAATGGAAATACCGCGTTTCGCGCGTGATTTTGATCGGCGATTGCCGGTTGCTTTGCCGGACGATTCGGCCATGCTCTCCGCCGTGAAATGTCGTCTGCTGGCGTTCGTCCTTTTGTTGCTTGCGACCGTGCTGCCGGGATGCACGACCAAGGACATCGATCACCAGGTCGTGATCAGCACGGTGGACCAGCGGATGACGCTGCTGACCAAGGGTGTCCCGGTGGCGACGTATGCGGTCTCGACCTCGAAGTTCGGCCTGGGGGACGCGCCCAACAGCTTTCGCACGCCGGTGGGCCGGCTCGAGGTGGCGAGGAAGATCGGTGACGGCGCGCCTGAAGGCACGGTCTTCAAGAATCGCGAACCAACCGGCGAGGTGCTCGCGGCGGATGCGCCGGGTCGCGATCCGATCGTGACACGCATCCTCTGGCTCAAGGGCACGGAGGATCAAACGGCCCACGCGTTCGATCGCACCATCTACATCCACGGCACGCCCGAGGAGCGGAACCTCGGATTGCCGGTCAGCTACGGGTGCGTGCGCATGCGCTCGGCCGACGTGGTGCAGCTCTACAGCATCGTCGGCTGGGGCGCGGAAGTGTTTATTCTTCCCTTCCCGCTGGATCGCGCGGTGCGATTCGCGCAGCACGACAAGGGAAAGATGTGAGCGGGTGGCGTGTGATGGCGAACGATCACGGAACCAGACGGGGTTCGCCTGGGACAGCGGTGCGCACGTTCAGTCGCCGCATGAGCGTCTGATCGCTGGGCAGCAGCGTCGCGACAAGGGCGCCGAGGATCGGCATCACAAACATCGCGTGAAAGACTGGCTCGATGCCGAAGCGATCCGCCGCGGCGCCGAGCAAGGCCGCGGCGAGGCCGCCCGCACCGATGGCGAAGCCGATGTTCAAGCCGGACGCCAGCCCGATCCGGCGGGGCAGCAGGAGTTGGCTGAAGACCACGCTGGCGGAAAACGGCGCATAGAGGATGAGTCCGAGTAGAACAAGAATGACCACCGCCACAACGCCGCGGGCCTGCGGCAGAAACCACAGAAACGGGGCCGCGGTGGCCAGCGAGCCGATCAACAACCGCTTGTAACCGATCCGGTCGGACACCAACCCGCCGAGCAGCGTCCCAATCGCGCCGGCGCACACAAAGCAAAACGAATAGAGCAACGATCGACCCAACGGCAGATGCCAGACGTTCATGTAGAAGAAGGGGAGAAATACCACCACACCCACGGAGGTCCAGGAGCGCAGCATCGTGACGGTCATGAGGATGGACATGGCGACCACGTTATTTTCACCCGGCAGCACCGCGCGGCGCGCGTGTTCGGCCCGGGCATGGCGGTGGTACCATGGAATCAAGTGCCCGCAGAGCGCGGCGGCGAGAGTGGTCGGAATGATGAACCAGACCAGGCCGTGCAGTCCGGTGCCAATCAGAAAAAGCGGCACCAGCAGCGGCCCGAGCGCCTGGCCAACGTTGCCGCCGAATTGAAAGATGGCCTGCGAGGTCGCCCGCGCGTCCCCCGCCGCGAGGTAGGCGCAGCGCGCCGCTTCCGGATGAAAAGCGCCGGAGCCCAGTCCGGAAACGCAAACGCACGCCAGCAGTCCGGCGAACGATGTGGCGAAGCCCGCGCCGACGAGTCCCGCGCCGGTCAAGAGCACGCTGACCGGCAATATCCACGCCTGCGAGCGGTGATCCGTGAGCATGCCGAAGACCGGTTGCAGGACTGACGTGGTTAGATAGCAGCAAAAGAGAATCAAGCCGGTCTGCGCGTAGGTCAGCCCGTGCGCCGCCTTGAACATCGGCAGCAGTGACGGCACGATGCCGAGGGTCAGCAAGTCATTGACGAGGTGCGCACTGCTGACTTCGAGGACGGGGCCGAGCTGGAGTCGCGGGTTGCGTTGCATCGCGGGATGCTGGCACATATTCCCAGTCCGTTCGCGTCGATTTTCCGGCCACCGGATCTTGTCACGCCGTCGATTCGTGCGAATCGTCCGCGCCATGCCGGTATTGCCGACCTCGAACTACCTTTCATCGCTCTGGCTGCGTAATGCGCACGTACAGACGGTGTGGCCCACGCTTTTCCGGCGCGTGGAGGATGTGACCTTCACAAGGGAGAAGCTCGCGACGCCGGACGCGGACTTCCTGCTGCTCGACTGGCTGCGAGGTCCAGAGCGGGCGCCGCACCTGGCCATCCTGTCGCATGGGCTCGAGGGAAACAGCCGGCGGCAATACATGATGGGGATGGCCCGGGCGTTGCATGCGCGCGGCTTCGATGTGCTGGCGTGGAATTATCGCGGCTGCGGCGGCGAGCCGAACGCCACCTCGCGTTTCTACCACAGCGGCGAGACCGGCGACCTGCGCACGCTGCTCGCGCACGCCACCGCGGGCTACGAAAGCCTGGCTCTCGTGGGGTTCAGCGTGGGCGGCAACGTCACCCTTCGCTACCTCGGCGAGGCGCCCGAGCGCGTGGATGCGCGCGTGGCCGGCGCGGCCGTGTTTTCCGTTCCGTGTGATCTGGGCGCCTGCGCCGTGCAGCTGGCGCGTCCGATGAACACCCTCTATCTCACGCACTTCATGCGCAGCCTGAAGGACAAGGTCCGCGCAAAGGCGCTGCGGTTTCCGCAGGCGTTTGATGTCCCTGCCCTCGACGGCATGCGAGATTTTGTCGATTTCGACGGGGGCGTGACGGCCCCCATGTTTGGGTTCTCGAGTGCCGCGGACTATTACGCGCGGGCGAGCTCGCGCCCGGTCCTCGGAGCCATTCAAGTGCCGACGCTGCTCGTCAATGCGCAGGATGATCCGTTTCTGAGCGACGAGTGTTTTCCGGTCGACGAGGCGAACGCCAGCGGTGCGTTGCACCTGGAGATCGCGTCACACGGCGGCCACGTGGGCTTTGTCGGTGGGGCCGAGCCCTCGGTGCCGAAATGGTATTGGTCGGAACAACGCGCAGGCGATTGGCTGACCCGATGGATTCCGGCAAAAAAAAGCGCGCCGCGTGGTCCCGAGACCCTCGCGGCGCGCAAGATTTGTGGATCCAAGCCGGACTAGGAGGTCTTCGCGGGAGCCGCGGCCTTGGCGGGTTTGGCAGGTTTGGCGGGTTTGGCGGGCGCGGCTTCCTTTTTCGCCGGGGCCGGCTTGTCCTTGGATTCAATTTCCGTAGCGGTGATGCTGTAATGCACCAACACCTTTGAGCCGACTTTCACGCCATCCGGCACCTTGGCGGTGCCGAGGGCCATTTCGAAATTTTCCTTGCCCTTCTTGACCGTGATCTTACTGCCGTCGACGGCAACAACATTGCCGGTGACCTGATAGGAGTCGGACGCGAAAACCGCGGGCGCGACTAGGAGGGAAGCGAAGGCGAGACTGAGAATTAGGGGTTTCATGGAGCAGCCAGTAGAGAGAAACGGCGCGGGTTTGTAAATCATTTGTTAGGGTTCACGCGGAGGCAATCAGAAACATTGAAGGACCGTAGGGGCGGTAGACGACCATGAAATCAACGCCGGAAGACATCGTCGGGGAGAGAAAGGGAGGCACGGGCGGCGTGGAAGCAGGCCGCGGCGTTGGTCCCGCTGGCCCCGATCATCGTAGGCGGAATTTGAAAGTTCTTTGAGCACTCGCTGGCCCCGGCCGGGTGGCGGGGCTGAGCCCCTCGCGGGCGGGTTCGCGGCGCCCAACGCAATTCCCGGTGTGAATCTGGCCGGGAATCGGTATTTTCCCGGCGTCGATGCCTGATTCAACCATCCAGAAACCGCCTGACCGTCCGGCGACGCCGCTTCCGGTGCGGGAACGCTTTCAAGAGGGGCTGCGGCCGCTCGCCTACCGGATGCGCCGGGTGGGACGCAGCCTTTACCGCCGAATCCTGCGCCGGCCGCGCAGTGTTTCAGAGAGTCCAAACCTGCTCCCGCTGCTCATCCGCGTCCTGGCCGGATTCTCCAACTACGGCGGCAACGTTCACGAGGAGGAGGTCGATTCGGCGCTCGATTTCCTGCGGCACGACTATCCGGAGACCGTGTACTCGGAGTTGCAGACCATGTTCCGGCAGGCGCTGAATGAGCGGCCTGACCTGAACGAAATGGCGGCGAATCTCGCCGCGCAGCTCAGTCCCGACCGAAAGATGCTGCTCGGCATCCAGCTGTATGATCTGATTTCGCGCGCCGGCCAGCGGCCCGATCAGGTGGCGCAATACTACTCGTTCATGTCGCGGCTCGGCATGGGCGCGCAGGCCATCGACATCGTCTACCAGCTCAACGCGCCGGATTCTCCGGAAGCCGTCGCCCTGCCCACGGCGGCCTCGCCGCTCGAGTCGCTTTCGATCGGACGGGAAGGCACGGGCGCGGATGTGACCTTCCGCGATTTCGCGCCGGACGACCGGATCGCCCTGTATCGCTTCCACGATTTGCTGCTGCTCAAGAACATGAGCCCGCGCCCGCTCATGCTCGAGGGTCGGACTCTGCTGCGGGGCACGTTTGGGCGGCTCTTCCCCGGGCAGCGCGTGGTCCTGAACGAGCGCGTGCTCACGCACCAGGACCTGGTTTCCTACTTTAACGCCAAAAAGAACGTCGCCGTGCCGGTGGTCTGGGTGTCGGTCGACAAAAACGACGAGGTCTCGATTCAGCGATCGCGGAATCGCGACAGCGCGCTCGAAATCCGCTTTGGCCTGCGGGTGGAGATCAAGTCATTGAAGGATTTGGATGCCGTGGTGAACGGTGTTACGCTCAAGCAGGGCGTGATCGTCCTGGCCGCGCTGGAGGACCGGGTGGTCTTCCACGACGACACGGAGCTGATGCTGATGGATCTGCGGCGGCGCGCCCGGGCGATGGGCGGCCGCTTCCAGCTCAACGCGTCGAAGAGCGAGTACCTCGTCTCGAACAATCCCTCTTTGCTCGGCGAGGACGACATCCTGCTTTCACCCGGCACGGGCGGGGAGGTGCTGCTGAAAATCACCTGCGATTACGACGAGAAAAAGGGTCAGCTCGAGGTGTTGCAGGCAAGCCGGCCGATCCTGGTGGGGGATCAACTGGTGCGGAATACGGCGCCGCTGGCCGACGGCGATCTAATCGTGCTCGACGCGGGCCAGAGCCTGCGCTGCGACTTCACCGAGCGAATCCTGGATGAGGAGCGAAACGTCATTCGCACCGTCGAGGTGCGCGATCTCGGCCACAGCTACAACAAGGGCCAGCAGGCGTTTGACGCGATTTCCTTTGCCGTGGAGCGCGGCGAGATGGTTTGCGTCATGGGCGCGAGCGGGTGCGGCAAGAGCAGCCTGCTCCTGTCGCTCGCCGGCCACCTGCGGCCGCAGTTGGGAGGCGTGTACCTGAACGGACGCTCGCTTTACGAACATCACGACGAACTCAAGGCCTACATCAGCTACATCCCGCAGGACGACGCGTTCGACGAGCAGCTCACGATTGCCGAGAACCTGTCGATCGCGGCGTCGCTGCGCTCGCCCCACCTGACGAATCGCGATCGCGCGCGCCGCGTGGACGGCAAGCTAGCCGAACTCGGCCTGGCGGAGCGGCGCAACAGCGTGGTTGGCAGCCCGGTGAAGAAATCGCTCTCCGGTGGTGAGCGCAAGCGCCTGAACATCGGTCTCGACATGATCGGGCTTGCCGACATCTACCTTTTTGACGAGCCGACCAGCGGGCTGTCGTCGAAGGACAGCGAGCATGTCATCGAGATCATCCGCGGGATGTCGCACAACAAGATCGTGCTGGTCACGATTCACCAGCCCAGCTCGAAGATTTTTCAGATGTTTCAAAAGGTCGTGCTGCTTGATCGCGGCGGCCGGCTGGTGTTTTTCGGCACGCCGCAGGAGACGCTCGAATATTTCGCGGCCGCCGATCACGAGCAGCATTACGGCACGAGCCTCGGCGGCTGTCCGGCCTGCGGCACGACGCGGCCGGAATTCATCTTCGACGTCCTTGAGACCCCGCTGCGCGATCTATCCGGCGACATCATTTACGAGGAAAACCAGCGCGGCCAGCTCGTGCCGGCGCGGCGCTTCTCGCCTGATTTCTGGCGCGACAAATACGAATCACACCGGCTCCTGCGCGACATGCGATCGCTGCCGCTCAAGCGCGCGACCGCCACGGTGCCGATGTCGTACCCCAACGCCGGCGTGCCGGAGAAAAACCGGCAGCCGATCCGGTGGCGCGAGGAATTCACGCAATTCCGCACGCTGTTGCGACGCGCGTTCCTGAGCAAGCTGCGCAACCGCGTGAACCTGATGCTGACCGGCGTGCTCGCGCCGGGACTCGCGGCGCTGACCGCGTTTGTGCTGCGCTACAGCGAAAGCGGCGACTACGATTTCGCCAGCGCGTTCCACATCGCAACGTACATCTTCATCGGCCTGACGGTCGCCATGTTCTTCGGGCTCACGAATAGCGTGAACGACATCCTGCGCGATCGCGTGGTGCTCCAGCGCGAGCGCAACCTGCACCTTCGGCTCGGCTATTACATCACCTCCAAACTCCTGGTGCTCGGACTCTTTGCGTTGATCCAATGCGTCCTCTTCGTGCTTGTGGGCAACCTCATCCTTGAACTGCGCGGCATGTTCTGGCAGTACATGTTCTACATGTCGCTGACCGCGTTTTGCGGAGTCGCGATCGGGATGCTCGTGTCGAGCGTGTTCTCCGACGCGATTACGGCGGTCAACATCCTCCCGCTGATTCTAATCCCGCAGATCATCATGAGCGGCGCGTTGATTAAGTTTGAGGACATGAACCGCCACCTGGATTTCCACCAGACGATCACGCGCTGGCTGGGCCGGCAGTCGGAGGCGAAGCAGGCCAAGCAGGCGGATCGGCTGGAGAGCCGGATGCAGGTGCCGATGATCTGCCAGTTCATGCCGATGCGCTGGAGTTACGAGGCGCTTGTGGTCGGGCAGGCGAAGTTCAATCCGTTGACCAAGCGCCAGGAGGAGATCCAGGCGCGCATCAACGCCGTGGCGAAACCGGGCGCGAAACTCACGGCTGAACAGGCGGATCTGCTCGAGACGGACAAGGAACTGCTTGCCGCACTGTCCGGTCTCGAGGGACGGGCCTCGGGTTCGGTCGATCGCCGCCTGCGCATCATCGACTCGTTCGCCGGCAAATCATTGCAGGGCGCGCCGGTCTTCCCGCCGGATCCGAATCTCAAGCCGGGGCAGGGCGTGACGGCCGAGTCGTTGTACGTGAACCAGAAAATTTCCGACCTCGTGTCCAAGGCGGAGATGGAACAGGTCGACTACCGGGCGGGCCGAGATCGGAGCGTCTTTTTCAGCCCGACGAAATTTATTTTCGGCCGTCAGGTCCACGTGCTGGTGCTCAACGCCCTGGTCCTGCTCGCCATCAGCGGGCAGGCGATTGTCATTCTCTACGCCGTGCTCTGGCGCCAGCTCCGCCGGATGTGATCGCGTTGAATCTTACCGGGATCGATCCGATCAAGGCGCTGTTTTGGTCGGCGGTGATCAACGGGATCGTGGCCGGTCCCGTCATGGCCGTGATGCTCCACATGGCGTCGAATCCGCTCGTGATGGGCGATTTGCCGGTGCCGCCGTGGTTGCGCCGGACCGGCTGGGTGGCCGCGATTGTGATGCTGGCCTGCGCGGCCGGACTGTTTGCCACGTGGGGCTCCGGCTAAGGACCGCCTTGCAGAATGCCGGGCCAGTGCTCGATTGGCCTTCGGCTTTGCCGACCGATGAACACCCGCCGCGCCCAGATCCAACGTGAGACTTCGGAGACGAGGATTTCGCTCGATTGGAATCTCGATGGCCGCGGGGAATCGGAGATCTCGACCGGCCTGCCCTTCTTCGATCACATGCTCACGCTTTTCGCGCGACACAGCGTCACCGACCTGCGGCTGAAGGCGGAGGGCGACATAGCGGTCGACGCCCACCACACGGTGGAGGACACGGGCATCGCGCTCGGCCAGGCGCTGACCCAGGCCCTCGGCGACAAATCCGGCCTGGTCCGATACGGGAATTTTCTTTTGCCGATGGACGAGACCCTTTGTCGCGTGGCGCTGGATTTGAGCGGGCGACCGTTCCTGCACTACCGACTGCCGGAAACGATCACCCCGCATTTGCACGAGGCGATTGGAGGCCATTTCCCGCTGCAATTGCTCGAGGAATTTCTGCGCGCCCTGACCGTGCACGGCGGCATCACGCTGCATCTCGAGGTGCTCTACAGTCGCGATTTGCACCACGCGGCAGAGGCGGCGTTCAAGGGGCTGGCCCGCGCGCTGGATCAGGCACTGCGACGCGATCCGCGGGTGCTCGGCGTTCCCAGCACCAAGGGCACGCTGGTGTGATCGTGCTCGTTGTTGTCTGCCATGCGCTTCGGCCTGATTGATTACGGCAGCGGAAACCTGCGCAGCGTCGCGAAGGCGATCGACGCCGTGGGTGGCGAGGTGTGCACGTTCGCGTCGCCCGGGGGGCTCGACTCGGAGGACGTGCTCGTGCTGCCCGGCGTGGGGGCTTTCGGCGACTGCGTGGCGCAACTGCGCTCGCGGGGACTTTGGGAGCCGATTGCTGAATGGTTGCGCGAGGAGCGACCCTTTCTCGGAATCTGTCTCGGCTATCAGCTGCTTTTTGAATCGAGCGAAGAATCGGCCGAGGTCGCCGGGTTCGGACATTTTCGCGGATCGGTGCGCCGGTTCCGCAGCGACCTCGTAAAAGTGCCGCACATCGGTTGGAACACGATCGAGCCCAC
>JANMQT010000353.1:0-16748 GCA_031370675.1 Verrucomicrobiota bacterium | reverse complement strand
GCGGGAATTTCCCCGTCGTCAAGGGCGGTGTCGAGCTCCAGCTCCCAGCGCGCATCGCGCCGGCCCGGCAGAACGAAGGCCATGGCCGCGTGATGCGCATTCAGCAGAATGAGAAACGAATCGTCTTCGATTAGGCGTCCCCGTTCGTCCCGCACGTCCATCGTTCGTCCGCTCAGGAAAAGCCCGAGGCAGCGCACGTAATGCATGTTCCACTCCTCGTCCGTCATTTCGGTGCCGGCAGGACTGAACCACATGACATCCTTCACCTCGGAACCACGAATCTTGCGACCCTGAAAAAATTTGGGGCGCCGGAAAATCGGATGGTCGTGCCGTAGCCGGATCAAGCGCCGCGTGAATTCGAGCAGGTGCTTTGCGGCCGGATCCGAGAGGCGCGACCAATCAAACCAGCTAATCTCGTTGTCCTGGCAGTAGGCGTTGTTGTTGCCTCGCTGGGTTCGGCCGCACTCGTCGCCGGCGCAGAGCATCGGCACGCCCTGGGAGAGCAGTAGCGTCGCGAGCAGGTTGCGCTGTTGGCGCTGGCGCAACGCGTTGATTTCCAGGTCGTCGCTCTCGCCCTCCTCGCCGCAATTCCACGAGTGGTTGTGGTTGTCGCCGTCTCGGTTCTCCTCGCCGTTTTCCTCATTGTGTTTCTCGCTGAAACTAACGAGGTCACGCAGCGTGAAACCGTCGTGCGACGTGACGAAATTGATGCTCGCGTACGGTCGCTTGCCATTGTGGCGGTAGAGGTCCGAGCTCCCACACAGTCGGAAGGCGAGATCTGCAGCCTGCGCATCGTCGCCCTTCCAATAGCGGCGCACCGTGTCGCGGTACCGGCCGTTCCATTCGGCCCAGAGCACCGGGAAATTCCCGACGCGGTAGCCGCCGTGCCCGACATCCCACGGTTCCGCGATCAGTTTCACGCGCGAGATGACCGGGTCCTGATGGACAATGGCGAGGAAGGGCGACATTTCCTCGACGCCGGTGTTCTCGCCGCGCAGAAGGGTGGTCGCGAGATCGAAGCGGAAGCCGTCCACGTGCATTTCCGTGGCCCAATAGCGCAGGCTGTCGAGCACGAGCCGGAGCGCGTTTTCGTGGAGGACGTTCAGGGAGTTTCCGCAACCGGTGAAGTCGAGATGGAAACGCGGGTTGCCGGGCTGCAGGCGGTAGTACGACGCGTTGTCGATCCCGCGAAAGCACAGCGTCGGTCCGCCCTCGCCGCCCTCGGCCGTGTGGTTGTAGACGACGTCGAGGATGACCTCGATCCCGGCGGCATGGAGCGCCTTCACCATCTGTTTGAATTCCGCGACCTGCCCGCCCTCCGCGCCGCCGCTGGCGGCGTAGGCGGCATGGGGAGCGAAGTACCCCAGCGTGCTGTAACCCCAGTAATTCGAACGTCCCCGGCCCACCAGATGCGGCTCATCCGAGTGCTGATGCACCGGCAGCAGCTCCACCGCGGTCACACCCAGCGCCTTGAGATACTCGATGGTCGCGGGATGACCGAGCCCGGCATACGTGCCGCGTTGTTGCTCGGGGATGTCCGGACAGAGCTTGGTGAAGCCACGGACATGCAATTCGTAAATGATCGATTGATGCAGCGGCGTGCGCGGTGCGGTGTCCGCACCCCAGTCGAACGCGCGATCGTCCAGCACCACGGAGCGGGGCATGCCGGGCGCGCTGTCGCGATAATCCCGGGAGAGGTCGCCCAGCGGCGAGCCCAGCTCGAAGCCAAACATCTCGGGTCCCCAACGGACCTCGCCGGTGATGGCCCTGGCGTACGGATCCACCAGGAGCTTGCTCGCGTTGAAACGATGTCCCCGTTCCGGCGCGTACGGACCGTAGACGCGGTAGCCGTAAATCTGGCCGGGCCGCAGGCCGGGAATAAACGAGTGCCAGATCTGATCGGTGTGCTCGGTGAGCCGGACGCGCAACGTTTCCTGCGGCTGGTGCGGCGAGTCGAACAGACATAGATCCACCCCCGAGGCGTTTTCGGAAAAGAGGGCGAAATTCACGCCCTCGCCGCTGCACGTGGCACCGAGCGGATACGGGGAGCCGGGCCAGGTCTGCAGCTTCATCGCGGACGTCCCCCCGTCGTGCGGTTCGGCCCTGGGGCCGCTACTTCGCGCATCACGCCTTGCCGCCGAGCGCCTTGAAGGCCCGTTGCGCGTGGCTGGCGCGGATCACGATGAGCGACTTCTTCGCTTTCGGCGCGCCGCCGAGATAAAGGTATTCGATGTTCGTCCGGGCCTTGGCGAGCTTGCTCGCGATCTCCACGAGCACGCCGGGGCGGTTGTCCGCTTCGATCAGGAGCACGTCGTTTTCCACCACCAGCACGCCCCGCTCGCCAAACAGGTGCAGCGCCTTGGCCGTGTCGCTCACGACCATGCGGACCACGGCATGGTCGACCGTGTCCGAGACGGTCAGGGCGTAAATGTTGATTTTCGCCGCCGCCAGCGCCTCGCAGACGGCGGCCAGTGTGCCGGGTTTATTCTCGAGAAACAGCGCGAGTTGGGTGGCGATTTGCATACGCGGCGATGTTCAAGGTCGGCTCCGGGGATGTCCATCGGAAATTTGCACCGCCAGTTTCTCGAGTCGATCCGCCTCGGCCAGAGCCGCGCGCGCCGCGGTTTCTATCGGATCGGGCTGGGGCGGTCGCAGCCGGGCGGCGACGAGGGCGCCCACGAACAGGCCGCTGAGGTGCGATTCCCACGAAACGTTTGGGCCCACGGTCCAGGGCAACGCGGCAAGGAAAAGTCCGCCGTAGAGGGCGACCACGACCCCGGCGATGAAGAGCGCGGACCACTGCCGCAATCGCCAGCCCGCCACGACCAGGAAGGCCGCGAGCGCGCAGATGAGCCCGCTGGCGCCAACGTGAATCGTGCCCCCGCGTCCAATCAACCACGTGCCGAGCCCGCTCAGGATCCAGAGCCAGACGAGGCTCCGCCACGGCCGGTAGCGTGTGTTCATGAAAAGCAGCGCGAGCAGGACGAGGAGCGGACCGGTGTTGACGATCAGATGCTGCCAGCTCGCGTGCAGGAAGGGCGTGAAGACTACGCCGGTCAGTCCGCGCAGCGTTCGCGGCAGGATCCCCAGCCACGCCCAGCTACGTCCGGGCGAAAGCAACTCCAGCCCGTGCACCACGTAGAGCACGGGCACGAATACGAGGGTGAATTTCAGGCCGCGTCCGTCCACAGAATTTCAACCTAGCACGCGCGACCGAGAAAATCCCGCCACGCCGATCGGTCGGAGAGATTCTGGTCCGGCGCTCCGGGCTGCTCGTCCCGCTCCTTAGAAATATTCACCCAGGTTCATGCCGGGGGCGCCCGCGACGAGGACAAAACTGGTGCCCCCGCGGCTCCAACTTGCTGTGGGCAGACCGCCCAGTGTGCACCACTGCGGCGCGCCCTCGGGCGGCACCTGGCGCAGCGAATGCCCGCTGATGGAGAACAGGTGCATGCCGCGTTTGCCTTGGTCGTAGAAGCAAATCACGCTGAAGCGCTGACCGCGCCACTGGAACGTCTTGCAGCCCACGGGACCGAAGTCTCCCGGCGGCCGGAATCCGCTGCCGTCCGGGCGCGGCGACCGAGCGTGGGCCAGCCACTCTACCAGTTGCGACAGCTCCCCGGAGCGAAGGTCCAGCTGGAGCCGCTTGGCGACGAGTTGCGGCGTCCTGACCGTGGCCACCTCGACGCGAAAGTCCTCAAAGGCGCCGCGTGCCGTCCCGAAGAATCGCGCGCCGGCCGCTGCGATCGTGCTCCACCACGATGGCTTGGTCACAAGCTCATCCGCCGCGGCCGGGCTGGGCTCGGCGGCGGCGGCGAGGATTGTGGCGTAAAGGTCCGGCGGCGGCTCGATCGCACGCATCGCCTGCCGAATCGAGAAATCCAGATTGTCGAGTGGAGGTCGGTCCTCGGCCGGGTTGGAAGGTTCAGGGTTGATCATGGGAATCGGAGGCGGGGGACAGGATTTTTCGCAGGCGCTGGCGCCCGCGCGAGAGGCGGGACATCACGGTGCCGATCGGAATGTCGAGGCACTCGGAGATTTCGAGGTAACTCATGTCCTCGAGGTAAAACATCGCCACCGGCGCGCGATAGATTTCGTCGAGGTCCGCCAGCGCGGCGATAGCCGCCTTGGCGTCGATCTTGTTCCCCACCTCGATCCGCGGGGCGGGGATGGAATCCATTTCTTCCTCGTCGGCCTGCTCGCGCACCTTGCGCCGCGTTGCCAGGAATTCCCGGTGCAAAGTGGTGAAAAGCCAGGTCTTCGCCTTGGTCCGATCGCGCAACTGGTCGCCGTGGCGCGCCCATTTCAGAAAGGTTTGCTGTGTCAGGTCCGCGGCGGTCGCCTCGTCCCGGGCCAAACTCACCGCAAAGCGAAAAAGCCCCGCGTAGTGCGCCTCGACGAGCGATGAGAATTCCGCGGACATGGGTTTCGGAGCCGCGGCCCCTGCTGCTAGGTACCCATCCCGCCGGAGTGTGGCAAGCCACGATCCGCGGGGCGAAAAAGCCCGGAATATATCTTGATGGCGTCGCTCTCATCGTCGTTAGGAGGCGCGAAGAGGCATTTTCTTCCCGAAGAAGTTCGCGCATCCCGATTGCCCGTGAAGCCGTACCTGTCATACCGTCCTCCCTGCCGATGAATTCTGACCGTCGCCACTACGCCGTGATTATCCCGGCCTGTCAGGAGGAAGCCTGTGTTGGCGTGATGATCGACGAGCTGCGGCGCAAGCTCGCCGCCTTCGGATCGCGGCACGAATTTACGATTTGTGTCGGCGTGAACGGTTCAACCGACCGCACGGCGGAAGTCGCGCGCGGGCAGGGCGTGGAGGTCGTCGAGACCTCGCGCGGCGGCTATGGCCACGGTTGCCAGGCAGCCATGGATCATCTCGAGCAGTACGGCGTTTCGCCGGACGCCTATATTTTCATGGCGGCGGATGGTGCCAATGACCCGGCGGACCTGCCCCGGCTGCTCGCCGCGCATGCGGACGGCTTCCCGTTCGTGCTGGGCTGCCGCACGGACGGTTTCCGGAATGTGCATGGAGCGATGAACTTCACGCATTGGGTCGCCAATCTCGTGCTCGGTGCCTGGTGCGGGCTGCTGACGGGCCGGTTCTTTTTCGATCTGGGGCCATTCCGCCTGATCGAGCGTACGCTCTTCCGCGAGTTTGAGCTGGTGGAACGGACCTATGGCTGGACGATTGAACCGCAAATTCTGGCCGCACACCGTCGCGTGCCGATGATCGAGGTTTCGGTGCGCGAGCGCGCGCGCCTCGCCGGCGAGCAAAAGGTCTCGGGCGTGTCCATCCGGCGGACCATTTCCGTGGGCCTGCAAATTTTCGCCGCGGGCTGGCGCGCGCGCCTCCGCCCCCTGCGCGGTCTCTCCCACCCGTCGCTTTCGCCCCGTCCATCCCTGCTGCCGAACCCGAAGTCGGTTTGTGAACCATGAGCATCGCACAAACGTTGTTCTCCCCCATCACCGGGTACACCCGCTGGCTCCACACGCGCTGGCCGGCCGGCACGGTGGAACGGCTGCCCGAGGTCGGCGAGAACGGTGCGACGGTCGTCCCCGGCGTGCGGATTGTAGGCGACCTCAGCGGCATCCCACTGCTGAAATTTTCCGCCGATACGGGTGCGCGGGCTGTGCAGGCCATCTTGAAGGAACCCGATTTCGCGGGAAAGCGCGGCGATGCGGAAGTGCTCGACATTGTCATCATCGGGGGCGGCGTCTCGGGGCTGTCCGCGGCCCTCGAGGCGAAGAAGGCGGGCCTGTCCTTCAAGATCTACGAGGCGGCTGAGCCGTTCTCGACCATCGTCAATTTTCCCAAGGCAAAGCCGATTTACACCTATCCCACGGAGATGGTGCCGGCGGGCGAGGTGAAATTCACGACGAACGTCAAGGAGGCGCTCCTCGCGGAACTCGAGGCGCAGCGTGCGGCGGCGGGAATCGAGTTTACCAAGGACCGGATCGATCGCGTCGAGCGCACCGGCGGAAACATCGTCGTGCATCACGCCGACAAGCGGGTCACCAAGGCGCGTCGTTGCATTGTGGCCATCGGTCGCAGCGGCAATTACCGAAAGCTCGGCGTGCCGGGGGAGGAACTCGACAAGGTTTCCAACCGGCTCTACGACCCGAAGGATTTTACCGGCAAGCGGGTCCTGGTCGTCGGCGGCGGCGACTCCGCGCTGGAGACGGCGATTGCCTGCACGATCTGCGGCGCCGACGTGACCTTGAGTTACCGCGCGAAGGAGTTTGGCCGCGCGAAGCCTGAGAACGTGGAGAAAGTGCGCGAGTTGGAACAGAATCCGGCCGCGGCTGTGTCGGTCGACAATCCAAAATCCGAACGCGTCAACGCCGCGGCCAGCCACGCCATGCGCGAGAGCACGCCGCACGGGAAGCTGCGTGTGTTGCTGGGATCAGAGGTTCAGAGCATCGAGGCGGATGCGGTCAAGCTCAAGACGGGGGAAGGCGAGGAGACGATTCCTAATGACACCGTATTTTCCATGATCGGCCGCGAGGCGCCGCTTGATTTCTTCCGGCGCAGCGGCATCCCGATCCGCGGCGAGTGGCGTGCGTGGACCTGGATCAGTTTCATTCTTTTCTTCGCCTTCAGCGTCTTTCTCTATCACTGGAAGAAGCAGGGCGTGGTGATCGCCGATGTTCCAGGGCTCAAGCAACTCGCCTCCATCGGAGACGTCTGGTCCAACAACGCCTGGTTTCCGTACAAGGTGCCCGATTGGTGGGGTTCGCTCGGCGCCGCCTTCAGCCGCAAGACGAACCTCCTGGGCGTGATGAAAGTCGCGCTGGGGGAGCCGGGATTCTATTACTCGTTCGCCTATTGCCTCTGCGTCGCGATCTTCGGCTGGAAGCGCTACCAGCGCCGGCGCACACCCTACGTGAAACTGCAGACCATTACGCTGGCCGTCGTGCAGATCGTCCCGCTCTTCCTGCTGCCGTATCTCCTGCTGCCGTGGGCCGGCCTTAACGGCTGGTTTGATCATGGGGCGTTGAAATGGCTCGCGGATCAACTTTTTCCGGCGGTCACCTACACCGAGCTGGGCCGCGAATACTGGCGCGCGTTCGGCTTCATCCTGGCGTGGCCGCTGTTCTTTTGGAATGCGTTTACGGATCAACCCATGTGGCTCTGGCTTGGCATCTCGGTGTTCCAGACCTTTGTGATCATCCCGTTCATCGTGCTGCGTTGGGGCAAGGGCGCCTATTGCGGGTGGCTCTGCTCGTGCGGTGCGCTCGCGGAAACACTGGGCGACACCCAGCGATCGAAGATGCCGCACGGTCCGTTTTGGAATCGTCTGAATATGATCGGCCAGGTCTTTCTGGCGTTCGCGCTGCTCCTGATGGTCTTCCGCTCGATCGGCTGGGCCACCGGTCCGGAATCGTGGGCGTCGCGCAGCTTCAGCTACCTGTTTCACGATCTACCGATCTTTAACTACGTCTGGTTTGTCGATCTGTTCTGGGCCGGGATCATGGGGGTCGGCATGTATTTCTGGTTCAGCGGCCGCGTCTGGTGCCGCTTCGCCTGCCCGTTGGCTGCGCTCATGCACATTTACGCGCGCTTCGGAAAATTCCGCATCTTTCCCGAAAAGAAGAAATGCATTTCGTGCAATGTCTGCACCAGCGTCTGCCATCAGGGCATCGACATCATGAGCTTTGCGAACAAGGGCCTGCCGATGGAGGATCCTGAATGCGTGCGCTGCTCAGCCTGCGTGCAACAATGCCCCACCGGCGTGCTCAGCTTCGGGCGCTACGATGCGTGCGGCACGCCGCTCCTCGACAAGCTGATGGCCTCACCCGTGCAAATGCGCGAGCACGCCGCGAAGCATTGAGTTTCCCTCGCTGCAGCGATGGCGAGGGGAAAATGGGTGTCATCGCGTGGGGACGACGCGAACCACCTGACCGCGCGCCGTATTCGATCTGGATCGGCCGCTCGCGGGAAGTCATGGAGAGAGAGAAAAGGCGGCACCGCTCTCGCGAGCGATGCCGCCTGAATCCAGCAATCTGGAACGGGAATCAACCGCCGCGGCCCTGCGAAGCGCGCTCCTGATCGAGGTCGCTCATGAAGGTTTTGTCGGAGAGCATCTCCTTGATCATCATCTTCTTCATCTTCGGATCCGTCATCAGCGTGTGCAGGACCATCTGGGCGGTGGCGGGATCGTTCTTGATCTTCGCCATCGCGACCATCTTGGGGGCCTTGTCCGAGGCGAAGACGGGGGTCGCGGAGAGCAGGCCGGTGGAGAGCGCGCAAACGAGCGCGGCAGTTCTGATTAATTTCATCGGGGTGGTTGGGCTGGAGTCGGGGTCGCGTTGCGGCATGCACCGCGTTGCACCTGAGAGCCGAACTCCCCGGGATTTATTCCACGCTCGTTATTCGAATTTTGAAAAGTCCGGTTTGCGACGTTCGTGAAACGCGGTGAATGCCTCGGCGGCCTCGGGCGATTGCAGGCACCCGGCAAAGAGTCTGCCCTCCTCGGTGATGACCTCCCGAACCAACGCGGCCGACCCCTTTTTCAACAACGATTTCGTCAGGCGCAGGGCGGCCGCCGGCTTGGCGACCAGCTTGGCTGCAAACTCGCGCGCGGCGGCCTGGCATTCTGCGTCCGCTGTGACCCGATTCGCCAGCCCGATCTCGCGGGCGGTAGCGGCGCTGAACATTTCGCCGAGCATCAGCAGTTCCGCCGCGCGCTGCGATCCGGCAAGCCGTGGGAGCAACAGGCTCGAGGCCGCTTCGGGCACGAGCCCGAGATTTACGAACGGCAGTTGAAAGCGCGCGCTCTCGCCGGCGCAAACGAGGTCGCAGTGCAGCAGCATCGTCGTGCCGATGCCGACAGCGAGACCATTCACCGCCGCGACGATGGGCTTTTCGTATGCCGAGATCGTGCCGAGAAAATCAAAAATCGGGGCGAGTCGCTCGGGCGTGGGCCCGCTGACGAAATCCGCGATGTCATTGCCACTGGTGAAACAATCTGCCGTGCCCTGCAGCACAATGGCGCGCACCGCCCGATCGGACTGCCCGGCCCGCAGTGCCGCCGTCATCGCGACATACATCGCCAGCGAAAGCGCGTTCTTTTTTTCCGGGCGGTGCAGGCTGATGGTCAGGATGCCGTCGCGCGTCTCGGCCTGGACGTGGGCGGGGGATTCGGAGGAGGACATGTGTGGAGCCAGCGTGGAGTTGTGGGGAAAAGTCGGTCCCGGCGTTCACGCGACGGGTCGCACGGCGCTGTAAAAATTCGTCACGCGCGAGACGCAGAGCAGCTGGCCGGTTTCGACGTGATGGATTTCAACCTCGTGAACGATGATGGAGCGGCCGCGCCGGACCACGCGGGCCGTGGCGCGCACGTTGCCGTCATGGGCGGTCCGCAGGTGCGAGGCGTTAATCTCAATCCCCGCGGGCGACCGCTGGGTGAGGTCCACGCCCCAGCAGGCGTGCATGCTCGCGGCGGATTCGGCAAGCACCAGGCTGATGCCGCCGTGTAATATTCCCATCGGTTGGCGGGACTTGTCCGTGATGGGCATCGTCAGCACCATCCCGTCGGCGTCGTAGCGCGTGATCTCGATGCCAAGGTGGACCGAGGCGTTGATCGAGGCGAAGCGGCGCATCGTGTCCAGATCCGGCAAGGTGGCGTTTTCTGGCGGATTCATTTTTTGGCGGGGTCGTTAGTCAGATAGGTTCGGTCAGTCCAATTTTTCCCATGGGCCTCGCCTGGAAGTCGCGTCCCATCTGGTCCGCATCCGTCGCACGGGGCCTGGGCCTATCGCTTCGCCAGCAGGTCGCGAATCTCGGTGAGGAGTTTCACGTCGGCGGGAAGTTCCGGCGCCGACTGGGGCGCGGCCGCCTGTTTGCGCTTCATGGCGTTGAACGCCTTCACCATCAGGAACACGCAGAAGGCGATGATCAGAAAATTGAAGGAGGTCTGCAGGAAATTCCCGTACCGCAGGGCGACCTCATCCTTGCCCGTGCCGCTCATGACATACTTCAGGCCGGTGAAGTCGATGCCGCCCACCATCTTCCCGAGAATCGGCATGCACAGGTCCTCGACGAGCGAAGCGACAATTTTACCAAAGGCGGCGCCGATGATGACGCCGATGGCGAGGTCCATCACGTTGCCTTTGCTGATGAAGGTTTTGAATTCGTTAAGGAAGCCCATGGATAGGGAGAACGTGTTTATGCCGTCCGGCTTGTAAAGGTGGAAGTTCGACTCGGGACCGTTGGGAGTCACATTCCCCGATCGAGCGCGCGGTACTGAATCGCCTCGCCCAGGTGCGCGGGCGCGATCGCTTCCTCCCCGGCCAGGTCCGCAATGGTCCGCGCCACCTTGAGAATCCGGTCGTAGGCGCGCGCGCTCAAGTTCATCTCCGCCATGGCCAGCTTGAGCAAGCCGGAGCCCGCCTCGTCGAGTTTGCACAGCGTGCGAATCTGCTTTGGCTTCAACCGCGCGTTCGGGCCGCCGGACCGATCCAGCTGCACCTTGCGGCACGCCTCGACCCGCGCGCGGATCCTTTCCGAAGATTCACCGGCCGCCTCCGACGACAGTTCCTTGTATTCGATGGCCGGCACCTCGACGTGCAGGTCGATGCGGTCGAGCAACGGCCCGGAGATGCGCGCGCGATAGCGCTGGATCTGCGCCGCGCTGCAGCGGCAGGCCTTTTTTAGATCGCCATAGTGTCCGCACGGGCAGGGATTCATCGCGGCGATAAACATGAACTCCGCGGGGAAGGTCATCGTTCCGGCGGCGCGCGAGATGGTCACGCGTCCGTCCTCGAGCGGCTGGCGCAGCGTCTCCAAGGCCGAGCGCTTGAACTCCGGCAGCTCGTCGAGAAACAACACCCCGTGGTGCGCCAGGCTGATCTCGCCCGGCGAAGGCTGGTGCGATCCGCCGAGCAGCCCGGCGTCGGACACCGTGGAATGCGGCGAGCGAAAGACGCGTGTCGAGACCAGGGCCGACTTCGCCTCGAGCAGTCCGCAGACGCTGTGAATTTTCGTGACCTCGATCGCCTCGGCGAGCGACATCGTCGGCATGATCGTCGGCACGCGCTTGGCCAGCATCGACTTGCCGGATCCCGGTGGCCCGATCATGAGGAGATTGTGGCCACCGGCCACCGCCACCTCGATCGCGCGCTTGACGTGTTGGTTGCCTTTCACCTCGGAGAAGTCCGTGTCGTAGCGCTGGTGTTGCTCGAAGAGTTTCCGCAGGTTCACGCGGGTCGGCGCGATTTCCCGTTCCCCGGCGATCAACTCGTGGGCCTCGCGCAGGCTGCTGACCCCGTAAACCTCGAGACCCTCCACGATGGCCGCCTCCTTGGCATTCTCGCGCGGCACGATGAGCCTCGGCCGGCCGGCCTTCTTCGCCTCGAGCGCGATCGGCAGGATACCTTTGACGGGCCGCACCGCACCGGTCAGCGCCAGCTCGCCGACGACGCAATAGGGTTCGAGCCGCTCCGGCTCAAGTTCCATGGTGATTGCCAGCATCGCGAGCGCGATCGGCAGATCGAAACTGGGCCCTTCCTTGCGCACGTCAGCCGGGGCCAGATTGATGACCGTCCGTCCCTTGGGCCAGCGGAAGCCGCTGTTGACGATGGCCGTCGTGACCCGCTCCTGACTCTCTTTTACTGCAATATCCGGTAACCCAACGACCACAATTACGTTCTTTACTGCAGAGCCCGTGTTCACTTCGATCTCCACAGAAAACCCGTCAATGCCATACACGGCGGCCGAAAAGACCCGAGCAAACATGACTCACCTTGTCAATTTGGCGCTATTTTTCGCCGAATGTTGAACAACCCACCCACCTCCAGCGTCTGTGCCCTGGCCTTCTTTTCCAGTGAAACCGTCCGGGGGATATCCCAACATTGTGAAAATTTTCACGAAGTCAAGGGGCGTTAGTATAAAACCTGCTTCATAAGAAAAACTAATTCAGAGCGAATTTCACCAAGCCAAACCAACTAGAACACTACCATGGGTGCCGAAGACAGCGATAGCGGAATCAAAATTTACCTGCGCGAGATTGGTCAGATCCCACTCTTGACCCCACAGGATGAAATCGTCCTCGCGGCGCGGATCAAGAAGGGCGACAAGGAAGCGCGGGCCATCATGATCAAGTCGAACCTTCGACTGGTCGTGAAGATTGCGCATGACTACGCGAATCTTGGCCTGCCCCTGCTCGACCTGATCTCGGAAGGCAACATCGGCCTGATGAAGGCCGTCGAACGCTTCGATCCCGCCAAGGGCGGCAAGCTCTCGACCTATGCCGCGTGGTGGATCAAGCAGTCGATCAAGCGCGCCTTGGCTAACCAGAGCAAGACGATCCGCCTGCCGGTGCATCTCGTCGACAAGATCTCCAAGATGCGCCGCGTGGCCCTCCAGATGAGCGAGGAACTCGGTCGCGAACCGACCGACGACGAGCTCGCGGAGGAAATCGGACTGGCCAGCGGCAAGGTGTCGCAGCTCAAGACCGTTTCCATCCGCCCAGCGAGCCTGGATGCGCCGATTAGCGACGACGACTCCACGGAGTTCGGCGAGATCGTGGGCGACGAGGACGCGCAGACGCCGTTCGAGTTGCTGCGCGACAAGAACCTTCGTGACGAAGTCGACGGCCTGCTGGAAGTGCTCGACGAGCGCGAGAAGAAGATCATCTTCTCCCGCTTCGGACTGGACGGCGGCAAGCCGAAGACCTTGGAAGAGGTCGGCAAGAAGTTTGGCGTGACGCGCGAGCGGATTCGCCAGCTCCAGAACATCGCGCTGACGAAACTGCGTCGCGCGCTGAACAAAAAGGAGCGTCCGAGCGAGGTGTTCGCCGAAGCGAACTAAGCCGCGACCAAGTTTATTTCACAACGCGCGGAACGGCGAAAGTCGTTCCGCGCGTTTTTGTTTTTTAGGTTTCCCCGCCGCTCTTGCCGAGCATTCGCCTCCCAACCGCGTCTACCTGAAATAGCGTTGCCAGAGGACCAAAAGGACGATTCCACCCACCAGAACGTAGATTCGGTAGAGTTTCTGTTGAGCACGCAGCGCTGGATTTCCGATCTGCTGCTGTTCCAGAGAATCCACGTAGGGGCGAAAGACGCGGAAATGCCACCAGATCCGGAGCGCCACGAATGGTCCGATGATGAGGAGACCGAGGACGATGCCCGCGAAGGTGGTCAGCGGTGAGCGAGGTATGGAAGCCATTTGTGGGGTCGGCGCGGGTGACGCCGCCGAACCAGACGCGGGAGTTTGCTGGCGCCGAATCCACTCCGGTATTTGCGCCCAGGGGATGCGGACAACGCCGCTGGCGTGTTCGACGGTGTAAACTTCCCCGTCCCAGTTGATGATCTTCGGATTCCGCAACGCGTACCATTGCGCGGGCTGATTCGTCGGCGTGGGGGTCTGGGCGAAGACGCCGAGGGCAAACACGCCGCAGAGCACCAAGGCGGCAGCGAACGCTTTCGATTTCATGTCGGAACGCGCGCACGCAGGCAGATGCGTTCCGCCACCGTTATATCGCATCACGGTTTCACCCGCAATCTCGGGCCGAATGGCTTGGGGCGAGCGACACTCGTCCACCTTAATCAAATATCGGACGCCCGCGGCGCCCGCGCTTTTGCTAACTCTTCGCCTTGGCGACGGCGCCTTCGATGGTCGGCTCGATACCGGCCAGGGTGTCCATTTCGCACGCGAGCAGCACCTTCTCCACGTCGGGCGACGGCGCGACAAAGACGAGCTTCTTGCCCTTCTTCTCCAGTTCCTGGATGACGTCGAGAAACAGGCGGACCCCAAACGAGGAAATGTAGTCGACGCCGTGCATGTCGACGACGACCGACTGGCCCTTGCCAGCCGTGGCCTTCTTGAAATCCCGTTCGATCTCCTGGACTGCCGTGAGGCCCATGTGTCCACTGAGTTCAACGACCGTGACGCCTTCTTTGGAACCTAGCTCGTGCAGTATCATAGTGTGGGTGCGATTTGGTGACTGAGTTGTAGCATAATCAAAGGCGGCTTCTACGAAAAAGAACGGAAGTTGTGCGATTGGCGGGGCGCGGGCCAAACCCGGGGATTAGGACTCACGTTGGTGGGGCAGACTGACGGTGACGACATTTTTCTTGTCTCTGCGTTCGTATTCCAACGCGTTGGCGAATTTTTTCACGAGCATGACGCCCTGGCCGCCGAGCGGGCGCGCGCCGGCCGGGCGACCGCGCACGGGCTCGGGCGCATCGTCCCAGGGGTTGAAGGCGGTCCCGTCGTCGGTCAGCCGGACCCGCACCTCGTCACCGTGCGCCTCCAGATCGACGGCGATCGCATGGGGTGCCGTGTCCTTGTAGCCGTACTTCACGATGTTGGTCAGGAGCTCCTCTAGGGCGAGTTCGGAGACAAACAAAACGTGACGAGAGGCGCCGTGCTTCTGCAGGAACTCCACGGCCCGCTCGATGATCACGGCGATCTCCCCGATGGTATTTCCGGATTCGAGGCTGAGTCGGTGGGGCATCTGGGCGGAGGAGGGCATTCGACGCGAAAGGGTCTACCAGCTGAACTGGACGATGGAAACATCATCGTCCTGCGATTCACTGCCGTGCACTTCCTGAATCCGGGTGAGAAACCCGTCCAGCGCCTGGGGCGTCTTCGCGTCGAGTTCGCGCAGGCAACGGACGAATTCTTCGTACGGCCACATCGTGCCGTCGGGTCGTCGCACCTCATAGATTCCATCGGTCACGAGGTAAAGTTGTCCGCCCGGCGCGGTACGGTGAACGTGCGTGTGATAGACCTTGCCCGCTCGCGCGCCCAGCACCAGCCCCTTGGCGCCGAGATGCACCACGCCGTCCTCCGCGCTCGCATCGATCAGGATCGCCGGCGGATGACCGGCCGATGCATACCGCAGTTCGCGCGAGGCGCGATGCCACACCCCGTACCAGATCGTGAAATACAAATTGTTCTGGTCGCGCATGAGGAACGCGTTGTTCATTGCGGTCAGCACCGCGCCGGGATCCCGGAAGTCCACCGCCGGCAGCGCGCCCGCGCGCAGGACCTTCAGTGCCGTGGCGGACAGCAGGGCCGCCGGGACGCCGTGCCCCGACACGTCGAGGATGTAAATCGCGAAATTGTCCTCGTCGATCCAGTGGTACCCAAACGCGTCGCCGCCCACCGCGGAGAACGGCACGAACCGCCAGTCCACCCGGAACGGCTCGGTCAGCGGTTCGGGCAGCATCGCGCGGATGTAGCTCGCCGCGCCTTCCAGTTCGATCCGGAGCTGGCTCTCGTTCGAAACGCGCGGAACCAGGGGCGTTTTCGGCGCCGCGCGTTCGTCCGCTGGCGCCGGCACCGGCGGCGGCGGTTGCGCCGGATTCGCCTGCTTCAACACCTCCCGGAATTCCACCTGTGTCTTGAGCGTGGCCAGCAGCCGGTCGTTGTCCCACGGCTTCTCGATGAAGTCGCGCGCGCCGCGGCGCATGGCATCGACTGCGAGATCGATCGTGCCCCAGGCGGTCATGACGATGACCGGCAGGTCGCGATCCGCCGCAAGAATTTCCGGCAGGGCGGCCAGGCCCTCGCTGCCGGAGGTGGTGTCGCGGGTGTAATTCAGATCGAAAAGCAGCGCGGCGTACGGGCGGCCGCGGATGGCGGTGAGGACCTGCGCGGGCGACTCGACCAGGTCCGCCGCGTAGCCTTCGCTCTTGAGCAGGAGGCGCAGCGCCTCGCGCACATCCGGTTGGTCGTCGGCGACGAGCACGCGGGTTCGATCGCTGCCGGGGTGAGCCATGTTGGAGGCAGCAATAATGGCCGAAGGCGTGGATGACAAGCGCCGCGTCAGCGGGGCCGCCCACAAGGCAGGAACGGCGCGCCGGAAATCCTACGCGGCGGGCAGATTGCTGAGTTTGATGATGCCGTGCAGGATGTCCGAAAGCACGACCACCGGGGGCTGCGTCGCATCGATGGTCTGGATCACGCCGTGCGGCTGATAGTATTCGAGCAGGGGGCGCGATTCGTTCTCGTAGGTTTCCAGCCGTTTGCGAATCACTTCCTCATTGGCGTCGTCCAGGCGATTGTCCTTGAGCGCGCGCTTGGTCAGGCGGGTGACCAGCTTGTTCCGATCTGGACAGGTAAGATGAAAGACTTTTTCCACCACGATGTGCTGCTCCATTAATTTCGCCTGCTGCACATTGCGGGGAATGCCGTCGAGCACCAGCACGTCGATGTCGGGCTTGAATCGTCCCGCATCGACCATCTTGTCGATATGCTCATGCCAGAGCTCCACCGTGAGCTCATCGGGCACCAATTTTCCGCGGCTGGAGTAATGGAGGAACGCCTGGCCCAGTTTTGTGCGAGTGTCGAGGCTGCGGAAGACCTCGCCGCAGGCGAAATGCACGAAGCGCGGGACCATGCCCAGCGCGTTGCCCTGCGTCCCCTTGCCGCTGCCGGGCGCGCCGAAAATCAATAAGGTCCGGTAGGTCGGGCGAGCGCGGTCCTCTGCCTTCAAATCGGATTGGGGGTCGGCAGTCACGACCGTGGGGGAGTCGACGGAATGCATGTCAGCCGGAAACTAGACAGCCCGCTGGTCGGTTTCGACAAAAAAAGGCGAAATTCCGCCGCTTTTCCCGGATCGGCCACCGCACCTAGGAGCCTTTTGAGATTTTGGCATGGCTCGCGTTGCTGTCGATTTTTGGCTTGGGCAAGGAGCGCGCGAAGCGGCTGGATCCAAGGCGATCTTGCCCGAGCGCGGCAACACCGCCCAAGCCAAAAAGCGGCGCAACCCGGAGGGCGAGCGTGGCTTGGG
>JANMQT010000101.1:0-1710 GCA_031370675.1 Verrucomicrobiota bacterium | reverse complement strand
GCGGCGAGGTCATCGAGGTGAACGGCGCCCTGGCCGACAACGCGTCGCTGGTGAACACGGATGCGTTTGGCGAGGGCTGGATGTTCAAGCTGAAGCTGGATAATGCCGCCGAGGCGTCGGCCTTGATGGATGCCGCGGGTTACAAGGCGCAGATCGGGGGGTAGGTCGTCGCAGGCAGGCCGGGGGGAACGCGACCTCCCGGCGCGTTGCCAAAAATTGTCATCCCGAGCGAAGCCGAGGGATCTCGAACTGCTTTCTGGCGCGTGTGAAATCGCAAAGTGCACCGCGCAACCCGCACCGAGTGGCAGCAAGAGGTCCTTCGACTCGCTCCGTTCGCTCAGGATGACGACAGGAAGACGGCCTCAGCGAGACCGTGGCGATTCGCCAGTAAGACCTACAAAGAAATTCCGCAATTCCGGCGGGTAGCGCAGCCCACCCCGGGCACGATTCCACTGGCGCCCGCGCCACGCATCGGCAGTATGGCCGACCCCTGAATCATGCGCTCCTTCCTCTCCGCGTCCGTCGCACTCGTCCTTTCCGCCACCACGCTGCTCGCTCAGGCCGGCCCGCCCGAGGGCAAGTCGACCCAAACCCGGCTCCTGCGCTTTCCCGCGACCAACGGCTCGCAGATCGTCTTCACCTACGCGGGGAATCTTTATACGGTCGGCATGGATGGCGGCACCGCTCGCCGCCTAACCTCGACCACGGGCTACAACACGTTCCCGCGCTTTTCCGCCGATGGGAAACTGCTCGCCTTCACCGCGCAATACGACGGAAACACGGAGGTTAGCGTCATGCCCGCGGAGGGCGGCGAACCCAAGCGGCTGACCTTCACCGCTACCCTCGGGCGCGATGACGTCTCGGATCGCATGGGACCAAACAACGTGGTGATGGCTTGGAAGAACCAGACGCCTGAAATCGCGTTCCGTTCGCGCATGCGAACGTTCAACGACTTCAACGGCCAGATTTTCACGGTCGGTCTCAACGCCGAACTGCCGCAGCAGCTTCCCGTGCCGCGCGGCGGTTTTGTCTCATTCTCCCCGGATGATTCGAAGATGGCCTACAACCGCGTCTTCCGGGAATTCCGCACCTGGAAGCGCTACCGCGGCGGCATGGCCGACGACATCTGGATTTTTGATCTCAAGACCGGCGCGCTCGAGAACATCACGAATCATGAGTCACAGGACATCATCCCGATGTGGGCGCCGAACAATCAGATCTACTTCCTTTCGGATCGCGACGGTCACATGAATCTCTTCAGCTACGATCTGGCGACAAAAAAGACCGTGCAGCACACGACCTACAAGGATTACGACATCAAATTTCCCTCGCTCGGCAACGGTGGAATCGTCTTCGAGCAGGCGGGCTACATCTGGCATTTTGATCTCGCGACGGCGAAGGCGCGCCAGGTGCCCATCACCATCAACGAGGATTTTATCGGCGGCCGGCCCGCGACCATCGACGCGGCCAAGTCGATCACCAGCGTGCATCCCTCGCCCGACGGCAAGCGCGTCGTGGTCGGCGCGCGGGGCGAAATCTTTTCCGCGCCGCTCAAGGACGGCCCCATCCGGAACCTGACCAACTCGACCGCTGTGCACGAGCGCGACGCCACGTGGTCGCCCGACGGAAAATGGATCGCTTATGTCTCGGACGAGAGCGGTGAGACCGAGCTGTGGGTGCGCCCGCAGGCCGGCCAGGGCGCGCCGGTGC
>JANMQT010000302.1:0-6174 GCA_031370675.1 Verrucomicrobiota bacterium | reverse complement strand
GCGACATCGAGGTATAGCGGATCCGCGTCGGGAACAATTCCACGAGTTGAGCCGCAATCGGGCCGTACACCATCGTCACGTAGATCATAAGGATGCTCAGCAACAAAATGAGCATGGGCTTGTTCATCTTCGATTCATCGGCGGCGTTGCCGCCCAGCGGATGTTTGACGGCAACCTTGGTGTAGCCGGTGCCGGCGATCGCTTCGTCGTAGGCTTTCTTCGACGCCGCATTACCGGCCTTGTCCCCCGCCAGGGCAAACCCCGTGACTGACTTGTCGCCGATCTGCATGATGAGCGGATCCGTCCCCTTCGCCGGTGCGATGCTGAACGGAATGCCCTTGCTGTTGAGATAGGCTCGTGCCTCGTTCGTGGGCGTCGGCGCCAGCTTGCCACCGATAATCTGCTTGAAGGCCTGCCCAATGGCGTCAAACGTCGTCGCCACCGCGCCCGTCGCCTCATTGCTGTAGAGCGTGACCGGCGTCGCCTTCACCGCGTCTTCCAGCGTCGGATTCGCGTAGTGCGTGAGCCCCTTGAAGAGCGGTTGATAGGTCAGAATCGCGAGCAGACAGCCGCCGAGGATGATGGGCTTGCGGCCAATCTTGTCGGACAGTTTGCCGAAGAAGATGAAGAACGGTGTGCCGATGAGCAGGGCGATGCCGACGAGGATGTAGCCGGTCAAGACGTTGACTTTCAGGGTCGTCGTCAGGAAAAAGAGCGCGTAAAACTGACCGCAATACCAAACGACGCCCTGGCCGGCCGTGGAACCCAGCAGCGCCAGAACCACCAGCTTCAAATTAGCCGGGTTGGTAAAGCTATCCGAGAGCGGACTCTTCGATCCCTTGCCGCTGGCCTTCATTTCGAGGAACAGCGGGGACTCATTCAAGCGGAGGCGGATGTACACCGAAACACCCAGCAGGATGAACGAAACGAGAAACGGAATGCGCCAGCCCCACGCTTCGAACGTGGTCAGGCTCGCGGGATTCGCGGCGTCAACCTTGTCCGTCATGTAGAACCGCAGCGGTCCGATGACCAGGAGCGAAAGAAAAAAGCCCAGCGTCGCGGTGGTTTGAATCCAGGAAGTGTACGAACCGCGCTGGCCCATGGGCGAGTGCTCGGCCACGTAGGTCGCCGCGCCGCCATACTCACCACCCAGCGCCAGGCCCTGCAGGACGCGCAGGAGAATCAGCAGCGAGGGCGCCAGCCAACCGATCTGCGCGAAGGTTGGCAACAACCCGACCAGGGCGGTCGAGGCGCCCATCACGACGATGGTGACAAGGAACGTGTATTTGCGGCCGATGAGATCGCCCAGTCGCCCGAAGAACAAGGCACCAAACGGCCGCACGGAAAACCCGACGCCAAATAGCGCGAGGCTCGCGAGAAAGCCGGCGGTTTCGTTACCGGGCGGGAAGAACAGCTTTCCGAAAAACGCCGCGAGGGTTCCGTAAATGTAGAAATCGTACCACTCGAAAACCGTGCCGAGGGACGAGGCGAAAATAACCATCTTGTGGCCCTGTGTGATTGGGGCGGTGGATGCCGTTGATGCCATTTTAAGGGGTTCCTATGCTGATGGGGTGATGATGTTGGGGGCTAAGGAAGCACCCAGAAAATCCGTGATCGATCGCGGTGGTCTTCGCTGCAAAGCAGCGTTCGCCAACTGGATCGACTGGGGACGCCCCGGGGCCTTGAACGCGCCGGAGAATGCGCATCCTGTCGAAACGAATCAAGCCCAATTTCAGCGAAGTTTCGCCCGACGCTGACTCTGGCGGCACGGCGCGGCCGGCCAAGCCACCCGCCTCGATCTGCCGCGATTAGAAAAGTTCGTACGCTTCGACCAGCGCGACGCCCTGCCCGCCGTTCTTCCCACGGACGATGATCGTATAAGGCCCGGGCGCCAGCCATGCCACCAGCGCGGCGTCGCGTACGTCCCCCGGCACGAAGCGGCTCGCGAGAATTTCCTGGGCCTGCGCGCCCGATTGCCAATCGTCGCCCGTGGCGAGGAGCTCGCCGTTGGGGCCGCGGAGTTCAATGACCGGATCCGCCAGCACCGCCGGCACGCCCGACGCGCTGAGCGAGGGTCCGAGCGCCCGGACCAGCACGCGTTTGGCGGACTGCCCGTTGATGACGAAGCCGCCGATCATGACGTTCTCCCCCGCCCCAACGCGGCCGCGGGTCGAGACGTTCGCGAGGCGGGCAACGCCCGGGACCTCGAGATCGTAAGCCTCGATCAGCGCGATACCGCTGGCGCCATTCTTTCCGCGAACCACGGCGGTGTAGGCGCCGGTAGCGACATTCAGAATCACCGCCGGCTCCCGATCGTCGAGCGGGGCGAATCCAGAGGCCGCGATTTCCACGGCCTGCGCCTCGCTGCGCCAGTCGTCACTGGACGCCACGACCGCTCCGGCGGCGTTGTAAATATCGATGGTCGGGTCATTGAGCACTCCGGCGACCCCAGCGGCCGCGAGCGCGGGGCCCAGCGCCCGAATTAACACCCGTTTGGTCGTACCCGTGCCGCCCTGGATCACGAGTCCGCCGATGAGCACGTTGTCGCCGCCGAGGACCTGGCCGCGCGTGGAGAGATTGACCAGCCGCGGATTGAGCGAGCCAGCAGCCATTGGATTCGAGAAAAATTTCAGCGTGCGATGATTGGCATCACTGAAGAACTGATGCTCGGTGAAGCTCGCGCTGAGCAGATCGAGGATGGCCGATGCCTGCAGAGAGTAGCCGGGAGGAATCGACGCCTGCACGCCCGAGGTGCTCGGCGGGGCGATCAGGAAATTGTTGGCATCGAGAAATCCCGTGCCCTTGATGCTTTGGAAGATGGCGTTCGAATCGGCCGGGGTCAGTCCGCTGATGCGCGCAAATCGATTGGGGTAGAGCGGCGCGGGCGCATTCCGCGCGCAAGAGGCCGCGACCCCGCGCGCGGACACGTTGCTGAAATTGGCGAGCGCCTGATCGTTGCCGCTGGCGCTTACGTTGTCGTTGGCGTCGTTCATCGCCATGTTCCACATGATGGGGACGTTCGAAATGCTGCCGTTGCTGGCCTGGGCGCAATAGGAGTCCGCCGCCCCGTACCCCAGGAAGTACGCGACCTTGGTCGTAAAGCCGCCCCCATTTGACATGCCCAGTGCGAAGCGGGGAGTCGCCCCCGTCAGCAAACCACGCGACGTGAGCAGCGTGAGCGCGGCCTGCACGTTCTGGACGTCGACGTTCGACGCGGCGGCGGCCGGATCCCATTGTTTGTTCACGCGATCGAGGCTGTCGAGCGCGACCAGTCCGTAGCCGCGCGCGGCGGCGTCCTCGCAAAATGCGCGGTATTCCACCCGGTTGAAAAAATTGGCGCCGTTACCGCCGGTCCCGTGATGCAGCGTGATGACGCCCGCCAGTGGACCCGGCGGAATGTAATAGCTGAGGGTGACGCCGTTGAACGGTTCGCTGGTCGCAGTCCAGGTCAGCGCCGAAAGATAGGTGGCGGTGACATTGACCGTAGCGCGCGTCTGCGACGTGAGGATCGTGGTGTGGGCGGCCAGTGGATCCACCAGCGTGTCGATGTCGCCCAACCATCGATCAAAGACGCGACCGGCGCCGGGCGGATCGGCCCAGACATGCATCGTGCGCGAAGCATCGAAGGTGCCGCTACCGCTGCCGTTCGCGACATTGACCACCACGGTCGTCACCTCGGCCGGTCGCGTCTGGGCCACCCCGGGCAGGGGCAGTCGCATTCCGACGACGAGGTAAAAGACGAGGAAGCGATGCACGACCTCTTAGAACCACCACCAAAGCAAAAAGTTCCGGATGTCAGCGGCGCCGGCGCCGCTGCGGCAGTGGCGAGGACCGCGATTTCGGCGCGGGCGGCTTTGGTTTCGGTCCCGGTGGCCTCGCCACGACCGGCACGAAGAACCGGAAATCGATCTGCTGCCGCATGAGATCGACCGCGGCCACCTGTACCTCGACGCGATCGCCGGCCTTGTAGCTCAGGCGCGAGCGCCGCGCCACGATCGTGCGCTGCGCGGGGTCGAACCAGAAATTGTCGTCGCCCATGTCGTTCATGCGCACGCGTCCGCCGACATCGAAATCCGGCAGCTCGACCACGACCCCGAATTCGCGCACGTCCATGATCATCGCCTGAAAACGATCGCCCCGCTCGACCTCGTCGCGGAAGAACTCGAGCTTCTTCAACTTCACCGAATCCTTCTCGGCGTCGGCCGCCGTCCGCTCGGTCCCCGAGAGATGCAGCGCGATGGCGCGCATGTCGGTCGACTTGACGCGTCCGGCCGGGACCGCCTGGATCATTTGCGCCAGAGAACGGTGCACGACGAGATCGGCGTAACGCCGGATGGGACTGGTGAAGTGGGCGTAGTTGGTCTTCGCGAGGCCGTAATGGCCTAGCGGGTCCTGGCGGTAACCGGCGCGCTTGAGGCTCTTCAACAGCGCCACGCGAATCGCCTGTTCCTCCGGCCGGCCGCGCGCCAGCTCGAGCACGCGCTGGATCTCGGCCCGCTGTGTCACATCGCCCACGCGATAGCCGTAGGTGCGCGCGAACTCGCGGAAATCATTCAGCCGCTCCGGATCCGGGTTTTCGTGGATGCGATAGATCGTCGGAATCGTCCGGTGCTTGAGCGCGTGTGCGACCGCATCGTTCGCCGCGAGCATGAACTCCTCGATCAGTTGATGCGCCGCATCGTTCACCACCTTCTCGAGGTGCGTCGGACGGCCGGTTGCGTCGAGGTAAACCTTCACCTCCGGCATATCGAGATCGAGCGCGCCCTCGCGGAAGCGACGCGCGCGCAGCTTCGAAGCGAGATCCCAGGCGCGGTGCAGATGCTCGCTCAAGCGCGATTCGCCGCGCGGTCCCTGCAGGACGCCAAACGCCTCCTTGTAAGTGTAGCGCTGCGCGCTGCGAATGACCGATCGCCCAAAGCGGGCCCGACGCACGCGCGCCTCCTGGTCGAACTCGATGAATGCGGAAAACGCCAGCCGATCGACCCGTGGTTGCAGGCTGCAGACGCCGTTGCTCAGGCGCTCGGGCAGCATCGGGATGACGCGATCGGCGAGGTAAACGCTGTTGCCGCGCCGCGCCGCCTCGCGGTCGAGCGCCGTGCCGGGCGCGACGTAATGCGAGACGTCCGCGATGTGGACGTGCAGGCGCCAACCGCCGGTGGGCAGCGTCTCCACCTCGATCGCGTCGTCGAAATCGCGCGCGTCGTCCGGATCGATCGTGAACACCGGCCGGGAACGCAGATCCTCGCGGTCGGCGCGCGCCGCGGCCGGCACACTCTCGGAAATCGCCTCGGCCTCGGCCTGCACGTCACCCGGAAACTCGAGCGGCAGATGATGCTTCCGGATGATCGAGAGCATGTCCACGCCCGCGCCGTCGGCCGGCCCGAGCGACTCGACGATCGTGCCCTCGAGCGGATGGGCGCGCGAGGCCCAAGGCCTTAGGCGCACGACCACTTTCCAGCCAGGCTGCGGTTTCTGCCCCTTGGCTTCCGAATCCTTCATCCGCACGTGAATGCGCTGCGGGAAGCGCGTGTCGTCAGCCACCACCTCGTGGACGTGTCCCTTCGCCTGCAGCGTCCCCACGATGGTTTCGCTCGCGCGCTCGATCACCTTGATCACGCGTGCCGTCTGGCGCTCGCCGCGGGCGCCACCGGGACGACCCCGCGAGCCGCCCGACGTCACGCGCACCACCACGCGGTCGCCGGGGAACGCGGTGCCGGTCTGGTCCGGCGGCACAAACAGATCCGGCGCGTCCTCGCGCTCGGTCCGGATGAAGGCCGCACCACGCTCGGTGAATGAAATGGTCCCCTGAAAGATCCCGGCGGTCTCGGGCAGCGCGTACCGCTCCTTGCTCAGCCGGGCGATTTGACCGGACTCCTCCAGCTCCCTCAGTTTTTCGCGGAGGCCGGAGCGATCGTCAGTCGGGAGCTTGAGTTTGCGGGCCAGGCCGACCTTGTCGACGGGTTGATATTTCGGGGCGGCCAGGAGCGCAAGGATGCGTTCGGCGAGGGGGCGATCGGTCATGGACGGTTAAATTTTTCTGAATCGGACGGTGGCAATCGTGGGTTCCGCGTTTAATTGTGCCTGAGCCCAACCGCCCGCCGCTAATGCAAGTCGCCGACCTCCGTGGCATTCTCCAATACGTTCCGCGCTTTCGCGACCGAATTTTTGTCATCG
>JANMQT010000285.1:0-7686 GCA_031370675.1 Verrucomicrobiota bacterium | reverse complement strand
ATCATGCGCTCCGTCGTGAAGCGAACCTCACCTGCAGACAGATCGGCACCGCCTCGAACGTGCCGGTTGACCCGATGGCGCCAGTCATGGCTAGATGCCAGCCGTTCCGTCTGCCATGGCCCCCACCGCGCCCATCGTCGTGTTTGGGTACGGGCACCATTCCATTCAAATCGGGCGAATGCTGCGCGCGCAGGGGCAGCACGTGATCGCGATCGCCGGCCCTTGTTTTCGATCGGAACATGTCTCCCCCGATGCCGAATCGGTGGTCGAGTATTGCCGGCGCGCGCTGGCAGAAAGCGGCATCGACCGCGCCCGCGCGGTCTATGTGGCGGATCGCGAGGATCGCTACAACATTCAGTTCGCGCTCATCGTGCTCGGGCTCAATGAAACGGTCCCGGTCTACGTGGCGTTGTTTCACGAAGAACTGGCCGGACAGCTTCAGGCGAGCCGCCCGGGTCTCGTCGTTCGCAACCCGGCCCTCATCTCGGCCGGCCTGCTCGCCGACGCGCTCCGCGCCCCGGTCACGCGTCCGCCGCGGCCGGCCCGCGCCGCGACCGCGGGGGGCAGCGAATCGTTCGTCGAGGTGCGCCGCAATCCGTGGTTGTACGCGCTGATCCTGGTTTTTGCGGGATTGATCGCGGCCGGCACGGTGGTGTTTCACGAGACGATCTTTCCGGACATTAAGCCCGACGGCCATTTGTCGTGGCTCGATTCATTTTATTTTACCGTCACAGTCATGACGACCACCGGTTTCGGCGACATCAGCCTCCTGAACTCCGCGCCCGCCACGAAGATCTTCGGCGCGGGCCTGATGTTGAGTGCGGTCATTCTCGCTTCGCTGACGTTTTCGTTCATGGCCGACCGGCTCTTTAGGAAGCGCGCGGAAGCCGCGCTTGGGCGGCGTCGCTACAAGTTGCGCGGTCACGCCATCCTCTGCGGGCTGGGCCGCGTGGGTTATCAGGTCATGCGCGAGCTCCTCCGGCGGGGCGAGACGGTCCTCGTCATCGAGAGCGATCCCGACGATCGCTTTCTCGAGGTGGCCCGGGCGCTCGGGGCGCGAACGTTTGTGGGCGACGCGAGCCTGGCCAAAGTGCTGCTGGACGCAGGTGTGCACAGGGCCTGCGGGCTCCTGTCGCTAATCGATGACGATCTGAAGAATCTGGAGATTGGCCTTAACGCGCGCGCGCAGTGCCCGAACCTTCGCGTTATCCTGCGCGTCTTTGATTCGGAAATCGCCGAGCAGATGCGCGACCGGCTCGATATTCATTTCGCCCTCAGCACGTCCGCCATCGCGGCCCGGGAATTCGTCGCGTTGCTGGAATCGCCGTCCCCGACCAACTGAGAGCATGACGAGCGCGGCGGCGTCTGTTAGAGGGATAGACCCCGTGACATTCTCGCGCCGATTGATTCCCCGCGGCGTGCTTGCCGCGACGCTCAGCCTCGCGCTGCTCGGTGTCGGCGCGGTCGCAGCGCAGGAAGCCCGGGCCCCGGCTCCAGCCGCGAGCCAGACTCCCGCGGTGCCTGATCCCGTGCCTGCCGCGGCCGTGGCGTCGCCCGACCGGAAATTCGATCCGGCGGCCGCCACGCGCGGCTGGCTCGATTCCATGCCGGCTGACAAACGCGCGAAATCGGACGAATATTTCGAAGGCACGTACTGGCTCATCCTTTGGAATTTTCTGCTCGGGGCCGCGATCTCGCTGTTGCTGCTGAACACGCGCATTTCGGCACGGATGCGGGATTTCGCGGACAGTCTCACGCGCTTCAAGGCGCTTCGCGTGGTCTTCTACGTCATTCCGTACGTCCTCCTGACCTCGGTGCTGACCTTTCCGCTGAATGTCTACGAGAATTTCTTCCGCCAGCACCAGTACGGTCTCGCCACCCAAACCTTCGGCCCGTGGTTCGGCGAGCAACTGAAGGGCCTGGTCATCTCGCTCATCGCCATGAGCCTGCTGCTCGCCGCGCTTTATGCAGTCTTCCGTCGCGCTCCGCGCACGTGGTGGCTGTGGGGCACGGGGGTGTCGATCCTGTTCCTGGCCATCGGGATCATGATCGCGCCCGTCTACATCGAGCCGGTCTTTAACAAATACGTCCCGATCTCTGATCCGAAAATCAGCGGACCCATCCTCGCGATGGCGCGCGCGAATCAGATTCCCGTGGACCAGGTCTACGTCGTGGACGCGTCGAAGCAGACCACGCGCGTGAGCGCAAATGTCTCCGGTTTCCTCGGCACCGCGCGGATCGCCCTCAACGACAATCTCCTCAAGCAATGCAGCCTGCCGGAGATCCGCATGGTGATGGCGCACGAGATGGGCCATTACGTGCTCAATCACATCCCGAAATTCCTCGTCAATTTCACTCTCATCATCGGGCTGGGGTTCGCGCTGACCCGCACGGTCTATGGAGCGAGCGTGCGGCGTTGGGGCCCGCGCTGGGGCGTGACCGGCATCGCCGATCCCGCGGGCTTCCCACTGCTGGTCCTGATCCTCTCCTGTTACTTTCTGGTCCTGACGCCCGTGATGAATTCCATCATTCGCGTCGCGGAACGCGAGGCCGACGCCTTCGGGCTCAACACTTCCAACGAGCCAGACGGATTTGCCCGCGTCGCGCTGAAACTCGGCCAGTACCGCAAGCTCGACCCCGGCCCATTCGAGGAAATCATCTTCTTCGATCATCCGAGCGGCCGCGCGCGCATCCGCATGGCGATGGACTGGAAGGCTGGTCACCTGCCGCCGGCCACCGACCCGGTGCTGAAATAGGTCGCCCGCGGCGCGACCCTCCGTTCTTGCAAAATCCCGGCCGCTCCCGGCATCGGGCTTGCGTTTAAGGCTCGAGCCAGCCGAGGTTCGCCGCTCCGCGTCACCCGCCATCCTCATGTCCCTGCTCAGCAAATCCGAGGCTCAAGCTGTCCTCCAAAAAGTACTTTCCTACGCGAAGGCCGACGAGACACAGGTCAATCTTTCCGGTGGCCGCGAGGGCAACCTGCGCTTCGCCCGCAACGCGGTTTCCACCAGCGGCGGCACCGACACCATGTCGCTTGCCGTGCAGTCGAGCTTCGGCAAGAAAACGGGCACCGCGACGATCAATGAGTTCGACAACGCCTCGCTCGAGAAGGTGGTTCGTCGCGCCGAGAGTCTCGCCCAGCTGGCGCCGGAGAACGACGAGTACGTTGAATTTCTTGGCCCGCAAAAATATCTCGAGCCGAAGTCGTATTTCGAGTCAACCGCGGGGATCAACGCGGAGTTCCGCGCGCGCGCCACCGCGGAAAGCCTCAAGCCGTGCCAGGCGAAGAACCTCAGTGCCGCGGGCTATCTCGAGCACGACGCCGGCTTTACCGCGCTCGCCAACAGCCGGGGATTGGCCGGCTATCAACGCGCGTCGCACGTCAATTTTTCCGTCACCGCACGCAGCGCCGACGGCCTCGGCTCCGGCTACGGCGTTTGTGACTTCAACGACGCGGCTCTCCTCAACACCAGGGCGGTGTCGGAGGTCGCAATCCAGAAGGCGATCCGATCCGCCGAGACGCGCGCGATCGAGCCGGGGAAATACACCGTCATCCTCGAGCCCGCCGCGGGCGTGGAGTTGCTCACGCTCATGGTTTCTTCGATGGACGCGCGGCAGACCGACGAGGGCCGCAGCTTCCTGAGCAAGGCGGGCGGGACTTCGAAACTGGGCGAAAAACTGGTCGACGAGCGCGTGCAATTATTCTCCGATCCGATGAATGCAAATGTCCCGAGCGATGCCTGGGCGCCGGATGGCCGCGCCAACCGCCGGGTGGACTGGATCAAGGACGGGGCGGTGACAAATCTTGGTTACTCGCGTTTTTGGGCGCGCAAGCAAGGCATCGCGGAGGACAAGGCTCCGCCCAATTTTGGCGGTGGTTTCGGCAAACGCGGCATCGCCCAGTTCGAAGGCGATCCCGGGCTCATCATGGCCGGGGGAAAATCCAATCTCGATGAACTGGTGAAAGGCGTGAAGCGCGGCATGCTTATCACGCGACTGTGGTACATCCGCGAGGTGGACCCGCAGACCCTTTTGCAAACCGGCCTGACGCGCGACGGCACCTTTTACATCGAGAACGGTGAGATCAAATACGCGATCAAGAACATGCGCTTCAACGAAAGCCCCGTCATCATGCTGAACAACATCGAGGCGCTCGGCAAACCGGAGCGCACGAACGGCAGCATGATCCCGCCGATGGTCCTGCGGGACTTTACCTTCACCAGCTTGTCGGACGCAGTGTAAGCGTTTTGTTCCACCTCGCGCGGAGACACCTTCCGCGTGGCCCAATCAGTCCAAAAGCGCTTTCAGGTCCCGGTACAGATCCGATTTTCCCTCGAAGCCGATGCCCGGCAGCTCCGGCAGCGTGACATAACCGTCGCGCACTTCCACACCGTCGGGGAATCCACCATACGGCTGGAACAAATCCGGATAGCTCTCGTTGCCGCCGAGTCCCAATCCCGCCGCGATCATCAGGCTCATCTGGTGCCCGCCGTGCGGGACGCACCGGCTCGGACTCCAGCCGTGCTCGCGCAACATTTCCAACGTGCGCAGATACTCGACGCAGCCGTAACTCAGTGCGCAGTCGAATTGCAGCCAGTCGCGATCCGGCCGCATCCCACCGTAACGGATGAGGTTTCGCGCGTCCGCGGTGGAAAACAGATTTTCACCCGTGGCCATCGGACCGCTGTAATGCTGCGCCAGTTCCGCTTGCAACGCGTAGTCCAGCGGGTCGCCCGCTTCCTCGTACCAAAAAAGTTTGTAGGGCTCGAGCGCCTTCGCGTACGCGAGGGCGGTGGCAAGATCGAATCGACCGTTCGCGTCCACCGCCAGCCGCTGGCCCGGCGTCAGCATCGCCAGCACGGCCTCGATCCGCTTGAGGTCCTCCGCCAGCGGCGCGCCACCGATCTTCATCTTCACCACGGAATAACCGCGCGCCAGGTAGCCGCGCATCTCCTCGCACAGGCCCTCGAGGCCTTTGTCGAAATCGTAATAACCACCCGCGGCGTAGACGAAAACCCGCGGATTGGCGACCACACCGTTTCCGTATCGTTCGGCCAGCAGGCGGAACAGCGGCTTGCCCTCGATCTTCGCCACCGCGTCCCAGACGGCCATATCGATCGTGCCCACCGCCACGGATCGTTCCCCATGGCCGCCGGGCTTTTCGTTCGTCATCAGCGTCGACCAAATCTTGTGCGGATCGAGGTTGTCGCGCGCGGCATCCCACAGCATCGCCGGGTCGGCCTCGAGCAAACGCGGGCGAAATCGATCGCGGATCAGCGCGCCCTGGCCGTAGCGACCATTCGAGTTGAAGCCATATCCCACCACGGGCCGGCCGTCCCGCACCACGTCGGTGACCACCGCCACCACCGAGCAGGTCATTTTCGAAAAATCGATGTACGCGTTCGAGATCGAGGAGGCGATCGGGGCGGTCTTTTCGCGGAGGTCAACGATGCGCACGGTCGGATTGTTCCAAGGGGTGAATGTCGAGTCGCGCCAAAAATTCCGTGGTGACCTTGCGCGCATCGAGAAATTCCTCGGCGATTCGACGCGCCGCCGCGCGATGCCACGGCAGGTCGCGCTCAAAATCCTTCAGCGCGGCGGCCGCCTCATCCAAGGTCGTCCATGCGCGCAGTCCATCGCCGGACGGCAGCACTTCGCTCCAGCCGGTTTCCTCGAGCACGACGGGTCGCCCCAGCGCGAGGTAGCACGCGCTTCGGTCGCTGAACCAGCCGCAGCGCGACAGGGTGTAGCCCTGTTTCGCGACCGAGAACTCACCGACGCTTGCGGCAAGAAACTGCCGATAGACACGCGCGTCGGCCGTGATCTTTGCCGCATCGATGAATTGCCAGCCGGCGGCGGAAAACTCCTGATAGTCGGTCCAGTCCGGCTGCATGTCGGTCGCCACCAGCAGTCGCGCGCCGTGCCGCGGAAGGTCTCGCACGCCCACCAGGCTCTCCCGCTTGTCGCCGTAAAGTCGGCCCTGCCACGGCATCGTCTTGTAGCCGTGCCAGTGTGTCACGGTCGTCCAGCAACGCGACGGATCGACCGGCAACGTCGCGTCCTCGACGTGAGTCCAGTGCGCGAGACTGACCGGAGTGAGCGTGGGTTGCCAGGCGCGTCCGGTATCGGGCAGGTCCGCCGCGGCCAGGCGCGTGCCCACGGTGAAAAAATCCGTGTGGCCCGCAAAGTTCATGTCCACATCGAGCGTGGCGGCCCACAACTGCGTGAAGGCGGGATCGAGATCCACGTAGGCCCGCCGACGCACGTGCGCGACGCGGTGCTGCAGTTTGAACTGACCGGAAAGATTAATCAACGCATCTGCTTCTGCCGACCAGCGGGTGAATTCCTCCGCGTTTTCGGCCTCGTCGTCGAGAAAAAGCGTGGCGCGTCCGGCAAAACCAAATTCCCCGACGATGCGGTGCCAGAGCCGCTCGTTGGGGCTCGCGCCGGCACCCCCATCGAGGGGATGCTTGAGGGACTTGCGATCGAGATGCTCGACCAGCCAGACGTCGCAGCCGGCCTCGCGGAGTCCGATGGCCCAGTTGAGGAAGGCCCAGGTGTTTCCCGAAGAATTCTCCGGGACGTGGGCGATGACGACCGCGCAGATGATCCTCGGTTTGCGATTCTCAGGAGGTGCCATGCGGCGGCAGCATCGCCCAAGCGACGTCGTTTGGCGACGGGGATGCGCGCGCGCTTGCTCCTGGGCGATCTGCCTTTCCCCCGAAGCGGAGCCGAGGAACCTCAAACTGGATTCCGGCTCCGCCAACACCCTGCGAAGAGCCGTTTTCATCGCGCCGAACGACCATCCGATGGACTCGGCCGCACGGGGTGGAGACCAGCACACGGCTCGTCCGGTACCGCCAAGGTGGACATCGCGGGCAACATCGGACAGATTGTCGGGTAGCCAAAAGTTGCTGGCCTCGAGCTTTGACGTCGCACCCATGGATCACCCCGCTCCCATTTACCGGCATCCCCGCTTCGCCCGGCGATTCCTGGCCGCTTTTGGCGCGCTTGCGCTCGGCCTGGCGACGCTGCGCGCGCAGGACGCAACCCAGCCCAATGCCGCGGATCCCCTCGCGCCGGCGGCGAGCGCCGATGTCCCGCTCGTCATCAGTTCATCGCCGGCGGACGTTGCAACAATCAGTTCGCTTCTGACGCCCATCTCGACGACCGGCGGTTCCGCGGGCGTGGGATTTCCCGGCCTCGGCGGATTTGGAGCGACCAGTCTGCTCGGACTAGGCCAAGGCAGCACACTCACGCTTATCAATGGCCGGCGTACCATGAGTCTCCCGTCGCTCAACGCCATCCCGCTGGCCGCCATCAGCCGCGTCGAAACCACCAGATTCGGCCCGTCGATTGCAAACGGCTCCGACGCGCTCGGCGGCACGCTGAATTTCGTGCTGCTCGACGGACCCGGCGCGCCAAAGTACAGCGGGACGGAAATCGATTTGTTTTACGGTACCACCGGAAAGGGCGGCTCGGCTCGGGGGGCATCGTTCACGACGGGCTACACGTCGGACAAACTTTCGATGGTTTTTGGCGCGAGTTATTTCCAGCAGGACGGGATCGCGCTGTCCTCCGGCCGGTATTCGCCCTATGCCAACGCGTCGTTTCAGAACACGCAGTATTTCGGTGCGTTTGACTACAAGCTCTCCGGAAGGGCGATGCAGCTATACGGCGACGTGC
>JANMQT010000273.1:0-10411 GCA_031370675.1 Verrucomicrobiota bacterium | reverse complement strand
GTCGGGATCGACTACAACGCGCCGCCCAACCGGGTGAAGGAACTTCTGGCCGGAGCCGCCGCCGGGGCGCCCCGCGTGCTGCATCGGCCCGCGCCCGACGTTTTCCTGAAGAGTTTTGGGGACTCGAGCATCAACTACGAGGTGCGGTATTGGATCGACAACCACGTGGAGCACCAGCGTGTCTCCGAGGCGATCCGCACCAACATCTGGTACGTGCTGCGGCGGGAGGGGATCAAGATTCCCTTTCCGATTCGAACCGTGCAGGTCGAGCGGCGCGCACCTGCGATGGCGCAACGCCACGGCCGTCAGCACGAGGCGTTGCGCGCCATGCTGCAAAGGCAGCCCATCTTTGGGGCCATCACCGCCGAGGACCTGGACTACCTGCTGGAGAACAGCGCCTCGCACCATTTTGGACGCGGCGAAAAAATCATCGAGGAGAGGGCCGAGGGCGATTCCATGTTCGTGATCACGAGTGGTCAGGCCGCCGTCATCATCGGCGGCACGTCCGGCGTGGCTTCGCAGGTCGCAGAGCTCTCCGCCGGCGAATGTTTTGGCGAGATGTCGTTGCTCACCGGCGAACCGCGCAGCGCGACGATCCAGGCGCTGAGTGATTGTGAAGTCCTGGAGATCACGAAGCCGCTGTTCGGCGAAATTGTGGACCGCGAGGAGAACCTGCTGCCGCGCTTGAGCGAATTGCTGGCGCAACGCAAACTCGAGACCGAGGGTTTTACGACACGCCAGCGCGAGGAGGCCGGCGAAGGCGCCTTGGAGAAGGAAAGGGAGTACAAGGCAAAATTCCTCAAGACGATCCGGTCGTTCTTCGAGTTGTGAGCGCCGGCCCTGATGGTGGACTCCCGTGGGACCGGGGCCGTTCGCCGCGGGGATCCTTGGTGAAAATGCAAATATTTTGGTCGGAGCTCGTCGCGGGGTTGGCAAAGTGCGGCGGACTCGCTCAGACTCCGATTTCCTCCTCCCATGGGAATCGAAATCGAGCGTAAATTTTTGGTTCGGAATGACACATGGCGCAAGCTGGCGCCGTCCGGTGGTATTCCGATCCGGCAGGGTTATCTGACCGCAACCCAGTCTTCCACCGTTCGGGTCCGCCAGATCGGCGACGCCGCGGTGGTCACGATCAAGGGCAAGGTTTCCGGTCTCAGCCGCGCGGAGTTTGAGTATCCCATTCCCGTCGCGGATGCTGAACAGATGCTGACGCAACTGTGCCGGAAGCCGATCATCGACAAGATTCGGTACCGTATCCCGTTTGGGGGCATGACCTGGGAAGTGGATGACTTCTTTGGCGAGAACGCGGGACTTGTCATCGCGGAAATCGAGCTGAAAAACGAGACGCAGAAATTCGAGCGCCCGGCGTGGTTGGGCCAGGAAGTGACGGGATCGTCGCGCTACTACAACTCGAGCCTGATCCGGCTGCCCTTTTCGAAGTGGCCGGCCGGGGATCGGCTTCCCGCCTGACCGACCACCCTGCGGTGGACAAATTTTCGGGTCATGTTACAGATCGCGTTCGAGGCGCGGTTAGCTCAGTGGTAGAGCGCTTGCTTCACACGCAAGAAGTCGCAGGTTCGAACCCTGCACCGCGCAAACCTACCCCCGCGTGGGCTGGGGAGCCGCTGGCGAGGGCGATTGCTCCAGAACCTTGAAGGCGCGGCCGGCCCCGAGTGGGTCCAAGACGTGCGCCGTGGCCGGATCGGCAACATCGGCGCGGGGATTCCAGCGCAGGATGAAATCGCGCTGTGTCTGGAGCGGTGCGGCGTTCAGGCCAAGCGCCAGCCCCCAGCGGGCCAGGTCTGAAAAATTCACATCCGCCGTCAGGTCCTGGTGCCCGGCGCGCTCGTAGATTTCCGGTCCCTCGATGCGCTGTTGGCGGAAGAATCCGCGCAATGTGCCGCGGGGCCGGCGGTGATACAGCACCGCCGCCGCATCGCCATAGTCAATGGTCAGCATCCGGCCGCCCCTCCACTGGGAGCGCCAGGTTCCCAACCACTCACGCCACGCCGGGTGCAGCTCCACCCGACCGGCCTCCGGCGGAAGCCCCGCGGTGCTCGCGGTGAATTCCGCGGCGCGTTCGGCGGGGGAGTCGAGCAGCGTCTCGACGGAGTGCTGGCGTGCTTCGTCCCAGCGCAGGCCCACTTCGCGAAATCCGGCCGCGCCCGGACCGAGCTGCAGCACGACGCACGGGAAAGCGTCGACCAGTTCGTTGGAAATGATCAGGGCGTTGCCGCCGGCCTCCCGCAGGGCCGCAGCGATGTCGGGGTGCCAATGAAGCTTGGGGGCAAGGACACCGCGCGCGGCGTGGTTGAGCGCCGCACGTTGGCGCTCGATCAGGGGCGCGGAGATGTCGACGAGATGATACGTCAGTCGCCGACCCGCCCAGGCGCCGAGGGAGCGGATGATGCCGGTCGCGAGTTGTCCGTTGCCGGGGCCGACCTCGATGAGGTGCCAGCGCTTGCCCGAGGTCGCTTCCGCGCGATGCGTCTTCGCCCACGCCGCGATCGCATCCGCCAGCGCGGGCGAGAGGGTCGCGCTGGTCGAGAAATCGCCGGTCCGCCCGACGTCCGCGACGAGGCGCGAATAGTACCCGTGTTTCGGATCATAAAGAGCCCAGCGCATGAATGACTCGAAAGTGACGTGGCCGCCCGAGTCGCTGAGAAATTGCTGGAGCGCGTTCATCGAGAATGGGGCCGCGTTCATCCCGCCCGTGGGTTGGCCCGCCAGCGCCTTCGATAGCACAGAATAGGTGGAGGCACGCGGTTGAAAATATGCGCGGTGACACACATTGGCGCCGGAAACTATCTGCGGCGCCAGCCGCTCCAAAACTTCCGTCATCCTGAGCGAGCGCCGCGAGTCGAAGGACCTCTTACTGCCGCTCGGTGCGGACATTGCGTTGCCGTGTCACACGAGCCGGAAGGGAATTTGAGATCCTCGACTCTGCTCGGGATGATTGCGTCCAGGCCGCTGCTTCTCACACGTCACTTCCCACGCACCCCATCCATCCCGCATTTTCCCCGCAGTTCGTCGATTGAGGAATCGAGGCGTTGGAGGCTGGCGAGATATTCGTCCACCGGCGGCAGCGCCGCCGCCTTGGACAGGGCCTCGGGAAATTCCAAGCGGGAGAAAACCGCCCGCTCGATGGCGGTCCGCGGCACCTCTTTTGCGCCGAATCCGCCCGATTGGTTGCTGGACCAGAACCGAACGAATTCCACGCCGTCGCGTTTGGCACGTCCGAGATAGATGACCGAATGACCGCGCTCGCGGCGGCCGATCTCGGCGGTCCAGAAGATCTTCAGGAAGTCACCGGTGCGGGCCTGCGCGAAATCCTCGAAATTCCGGCCGAGGCCGAGTTCATAAAAGAGCCGCGCGGTCCCGGGGCCGTTCGCGTTCCAACGCCCCCAAACGCCCTCGCCGTCGCGCGGACCCCATTCGGTTGGCAATCGATCCGGCCGGTTGGGCTGGTCGCGAATCAGCAGTGAGTCCACCGCAGGCGCCGGGAGCGCCAGCTTCCTGCTCGCCCGCAGGGCCTGGATGGCCTTGAGGAAAACGAGGTAGGTCGCCCCCGAGCAATAACTCGGCTCCGCGGCCTTGGGCCGAAACTCGAGGGCTCCGTGGGCCGTGAGCGCAATGGCTTCCCCGAGCCGGGCGGTCGCCGCATTCGACGGGTCGTACCCGCCCCCGGTCGGCAGGCTCGAAATCTGGCGCAGAATCAGGGCATTGAACGCCGGCAGCCGGCCACGGCTGTTTGCTTCCTGATCCGCCGCACCGGTCAACGCCACCGTCCAGACGGTGACACCGATGACCGTGACGACGAGCATTGGAACGCGGAACCGTGGCATGGCAGTCCATTCTTCGACCGGATCGGCGGCCCATTCAACCCTGCGACTGCGGGTCAGGCACAAGTCACGCTCCTGCAACTTGTCACCAGTCGCTCCCGCGGTAGAATCCTTCTCCCCGCGGGTCGGACATGGTCGGCGGGTCCGGCGCCCCGTTTTCAACCTTCTATGCAGCCCCTGCAAACCTTCCACATCAGCCCGAAACTCCCGGCCGCGCTCGAGCCCTTGCGCGAGCTGGTCTACAACCTCTGGTGGAGCTGGGAGCCGCGTGCGCGCAAGCTTTTCCGTGACATCGATCCGGACCTGTGGGACCGCACCAACCACAGTCCGTTGCGGATGCTCCAGCTCTCGACGCAGGCGCGGCTTTCCGAGCTGGCGGAAGATGATGATTTTCGGCGCGAGATGAACGCGACCATTGGCCGCTTCAAAACCTATCTCGCCCGCAAGGACACCTACGGCGCGGTCTTCGCGGGCAAGACCGGGGGCGAGCTGGTCGCCTACTTCTCCGCGGAATTCGGCTTCCACGAATCGGTGCCGAACTATTCCGGCGGACTGGGAATTCTCTCGGGTGATCATTGCAAGTCCGCCAGCGATCTCGGCTTGAATTTTGTCGGCGTGGGCCTGCTTTATCGCCACGGATATTTCCGGCAGCAGGTCAACCGCGAGGGACTGCAGGAGGCGGTGCAACTCAACCAGAATTTTTTCCAGTTGCCGGTGACGCCCGCGCTTGGGCCGGACGGCGAACCGCTCAAGATCAGCGTTGAGATCCCTGGCCGCATCGTCTGGGCCAAGGTGTGGAAGCTGGCGGTGGGCCGGATTCACCTCTATCTGCTCGACACCGACATTCTGGAAAACTCCGAGGAGGATCGGGTCATCACCGAGCAATTGTATGGCGGTGACGCGGACATGCGCATCCGGCAGGAGCTTGTGCTGGGCATCGGCGGGGTTCGCGCGCTGGCCGCGCTCGGGCTTTCGCCGGCGGTGTACCACATGAACGAGGGCCATTCGGCGTTCCTCGGCCTGGAGCGGATCCGCCAGCTCGTCGACGCGAAGAAACTGAGCTTTCGCGCCGCGCTGCAGGTCGTGGCCGCGAGCAATGTTTTCACCACGCATACGCCGGTTCCGGCGGGCAACGACGCGTTTTCACGCGCGTTGATGCAGCGCTATTTTGCGGACTACCCCAAGCTGGTGGACATCCCGTTTGACGAGTTCTTCAGCTATGGCCAGGCGGTGGCGGGTCGCACGGATGACTTCAGCATGACCATCCTCGCGCTGCGCACGAGCCGGCAGGCGAACGGGGTGAGCGCTTTGCACGGGCTGGTAAGCAAGGGCCTGTGGCGCGAGGTGTGGGCGGGCGTGCCGGAACACGAGGTGCCGATCACCAGCATCACGAACGGCGTGCACACGAAGACTTGGGCCGCGCCCGAGTTCATGGATTTGTACACGAAGTACCTGGGCGAGGACTGGGACGATCACCTCACCGACAAGGATTACTGGCGGCGGGTGATAGACATTCCGGACGAGGTAATCTGGGAGGCCCACCAGATGTTGAAGAAGCGCCTGATCGATTTCGCGCGGCAGCGGATCCGCGCCCAACGCGAGCGGCTCGGTGAAACTCCCGCGCAGCTTCGCGAGGTGAACGACATCCTGAATCCGGAGGTCCTGACGGTCGGATTCGCCCGCCGGTTCGCCACCTACAAGCGCGGCACCCTCCTGTTCACCAACCCCGAGCGATTGTTCAAGATGGTCTCCGACGCAGAGCGGCCGGTGCAGTTCATCTTTGCCGGGAAGTCGCATCCGAAGGACGAACCGGGCAAGCGGATCATCCAGGAGATTTATCACTACACGCGCCAGCCGCAGTTCAACGGCCGCGTCGTCTTCCTCGAGGACTACGACGCGCATGTCGGGCGGCGGATGTACCAGGGCGTCGATCTCTGGCTGAACAACCCCCTGCGCCCGCTTGAGGCGAGCGGCACGAGCGGCATGAAGCTCCCGCCCAGCGGCGGGCTGAATCTCAGCGTGCTAGACGGCTGGTGGTGCGAGGGTTACAACGGCAAGAACGGCTGGGCCATCGGTCCCGAGATCACGAAGGGCTCCGTCGAGCTGCAAAACGAAGTCGACGCCGAAAGCCTCTTCCACGTGCTCGAGACGCAGATCGTGCCGCTGTATTACGCGAAGCCCGACGGCAAACTGCCGCTCGCGTGGATTCAGCTCATGCGCGAATCGATCCGCAGCGTCACGCCAGTGTTCAACACGCATCGCATGGTCATGGAATACCACCAGCGGATGTACGCCCGCGCCGCCACCGCCCAGGCGAAATTGATCGCCCACGATTGCAAGGCGGCCTCGGAACTCAGCGAGTGGAAGAAACAGATGCGCGCCAAATGGAGCGGCGTGAACATCTACGACGTGCAGCTCCAGCACCCGGACCGGCTCAACATCCACGTCGGGGATCCGCTGGAAATTTCGGCCAGCGTGTACCTCGGCGAGGTCACCCCTGCGCACGTCCGCGTCCAGGCCTACTACGGCGAGAATCGCGACAACACGATTCATTCCCCGGCCGTGCTCGACCTTTCGCTCAGCGCCGATCAGCCGAATCGCGCCTCGGGCAACTACCTTTATCATGGTCGCGTTCCCAGCACCGAAACCGGCGCCTTCGCCTTCAACGTGCGGGTGATCCCGACGCACCCGAACCTTAATCAGGATCACGAGCTGCGCCTCATCACGTGGGCGAAATAGCACCCATTCGTGTCGTTCCACTCGGCGCTCGTCCGGAGGTGATCCCGACACTCGCAGGCTGGCTCTACGAGCAGTGGGGTTACTTTCACGACCACGACTCGGTCGAACGCCGGATCAGCGAGCTTCGCGAACGACTGGACGCAACGCGGATGCCGGTGGCCTTCGTCGCGTTGTCATCTCACGAGTCGGGCGCGATGCCGATCGGAACGGCGAGCCTGACGGCCGACGATTTGGACACGCGGCCCGATCTCACGCCGTGGCTCGCGAGCGTGTTCGTGCCGGCCGAGTATCGGCGGAGCGGGGTGGGCGCGGCGCTGGTGGAGGCGGTGGTGGCGCAGGCGCGCCGGCTGGGCTTCGGCACGCTCTATCTCTTCACCGAGGATCGGTCCGAATTTTACGGACGCTTGGGCTGGACGGTCGTCGAGGCGGAGTCCTACCGCGGGCATCCGGTGACGGTGATGAAGATCGCGCCGTAACGGGGGGACAACACCGGATTTCGCCCTGTCTGACCCCAGTTCGATTCACCATGATGTCCCAAAGTCCCATCGCGATCATCGGCGCCGGCCTGGCGGGCTTGGTTTGTGCGAAGGATTTACGGTCGCGTGGTTGCTCCGACTTCGTCGTTCTGGAGGCCGGAGCCGAAGTCGGCGGCCGGGTTCGGTCGCGCGTGACGAGCGGCGGCTACACGCTCGATCTCGGGTTTCAGGTCCTGCTCGACAGTTATCCTGCCGCGCGGCGGCACCTCGACTTCGCGGCGTTGCGGCCGCGCTATTTCGACAGCGGGGCGATCCTCGCAGATGGCGGACGACGTTGGGTTGTCGCGAATCCGCTGCGTCACCCCGGGAATTTTTCAGCGACGGCGTTTAGCACCGCTTTCTCGTGGGCTGACAAGATGCGCCTGGCCAAACTCGCGTCGTCGGTCATGGCGACACCGGACGAGTGCCTGCTGGCCCAAACGGCGTCCGCGGAGGATCTGAGCACCGCGGGGTTTCTTGTGGCCGCGGGATTTTCGTCGGCGCTGGTGGAACGATTCATTCGGCCGTTCTTTGGCGGGGTGTTCCTCGACGATACGCTCGCCACGAGCGCCGCCCTGTTCTGCTATTATTTGAAAAAATTTGTGACGGGCCGGGCGCTGGTGCCGGCGCCAGGCATGCAGGAGATCCCGCGGCAGCTGGCGCGCGGCCTGCCCGGGATGTGCCTTCGTCTCGGTTCGCGCGTGGAAGGAATCGAATTCGCCGGCGATCGGGCCATTGCGCTTCGCCTGGCCGGCGGCGAGCGCTTCGCGTGCCGCGCGGTGGTGATTGCGACGGACGAACCATCGGCTCATCGCCTGACAGGCGAAACCGCGCCCGCGCGGCCCGCGCTTGGGACAACCGTCGTTTACTTCGCGTCCGCGGAGCCCCTTTATCGCCGCCGGATGTTATTTTTGCCGGCGGGTCGCACCGGCCTGGTCCGGCATCTCGTGGCCATGACGAACGTGGCGCCGGAATTCGCGCCCGCGGGCCGGCATCTGCTGAGCGCCACCGTGCTCGATCGACGCGGACTCGGGGACGACGCGCTGATTCGACGCGTGCGAGGGGAAATCCTGGGTCTTTTCCCGGGGGCGTCAACGGTCGCGCGTGAATTGGATATCGTGGATTTGATCGATGTGCCCTATGCGCTCTACCATCAGGGACCCGGCTTTGCACGATTTTCGCGGCCGACGCCCGCGTCGTCAGTTTGGCGCAATGTCTGGTTCGCGGGCGATCACACGGCTTCCTGCAGCATCAATGCGGCAATGGCCTCGGGCGAGCAAGTCGCCGAGAGTCTGCTCGCGGGCACGTAACGGCCGGAGTTCGAGAATTCGGTTGGTCCCATTTGTCGTCGGGGCCGACCTGTCGCACATTGTCGGCCCGTGAAGCCCCGCCGTTTCCATGTTTGACCCCATCGAAGACATCATCGCTGAAATTCGGGCGGGACGCATGGTCATCATCGCGGATGACGAGGATCGAGAGAACGAGGGCGACCTGATCATTGCCGCGGAAAAGGCGTCGCCCGAGGCGATTCGTTTCATCGTGCGCTACACGTCCGGCGTCATTTGCGTGCCGATGGAAGGCGCGGATCTGGATCGGCTGGAGCTGCCGCTCATGACCGTGCAAAACACGGAGCGGATGCGCACGGCCTACACGATTTCCGTGGATGCCGTGGACGGCGTGACGACGGGCATCTCGGCCGCGGACCGTTCGCGCACGATTCAACTGCTCGCCGCGGCCTCGACTTCCCCGCGCGAGCTGGCCCGGCCAGGACACGTCTTCCCACTGCGCTACCGCGAGGGCGGGGTGCTGCGGCGCGCCGGACACACGGAGGCATCGGTCGATCTCGCCCGACTCGCGGGGCTCCGGCCGGCCGGTGTGCTGGCGGAACTGGTCAACGAGGACGGTTCGATGTCGCGCCTGCCGCAGCTGCTGGAATTCAAGGAGAAGCATGGACTGAAGATGGGTTCGATCGCCGACTTGATCGCCTATCGTCGGAAGCAGGAAAAGCTCGTCGAGCGAATCGAGACCGTGCGGCTGCCGACGGACTACGGGGAATTCAAACTGCACCTTTATCGATCCAAGCTGGATGGCGGAAATCACATTGCCCTGGTGAAGGGCGAACTCCGCGCCGACCAGCCCTCGCTCGTCCGCGTGCATAGTGAATGCCTGACCGGGGATGTCTTCGGGTCACGGCGCTGCGATTGCGGGAATCAACTGCATGCGGCGATGCGCCAGATCAGTGAGTACGGCTGTGGCGTATTGGTCTATCTGCGCCAGGAAGGCCGCGGCATCGGACTGGCGGCGAAGATTCACGCCTACAAGTTGCAGGAGGAGGGCCTCGACACTGTGGAGGCCAATGAGCGCCTCGGCTTCCCGGCGGATTTGCGTGACTACGGGATGGGCGCCCAGATTCTTCTCGATCTTGGGGTGCGCGACTTCCGCTTTCTGACGAATAATCCGCGCAAGGTGGTCGGCTTGGAGAGTTACGGCTTGAAGATGATTGAGCGCGTCCCGATTCAATTCTCGTCGAATCCCGACAACGAAGACTATCTACGCACCAAGAAATTCAAGCTGGGACACATCTTGTAGTCGGGGAGGGGTTTGAGGGACGATTTTCGGTAAATTCCGCTATCATTTCGAAGGGCCATGGGCCTAGGATGGGAGGTTGTACATTTGTTCCACCCCATCTGCATCGACATGAAAAACCTGATTCCGGCGCAGCTTGGCGCCATCGCGGTTTGGGTAGCAAGCGTCACCGGGCAGACGCTTATCAGTCAGTTCTCGTTTGAACTCACCACACCACCGGATTCGAATGGCCAATCCGCCGGGCCCTTCAATCCGGATTTTGGCCCCGGCGCGGCCAGCGCCTTTCACGCGGCGGCCGGCACATCGTATTCCACGCCGATTGGCAATGGCAGTGCGAATGCGTTCAGCTCAAACAGCTGGGCCATTGGCGACTATTACCAGTTCACCATCAGCACGATTGGATTCAACAATCTCTTCGTTACGTTCGCGCTGGAGCGAAGCGCCACGGGGCCCGCGACGTTTCAACTAAACTACAGCGTCAACGGTGGCACAAACTTCACCGCGATGGGATCCCCGATTGACGTTTCATCCGCGGCTTTCTCTGCCGCGACTTACCATCCGTCCTTCGTCAGCACTTTCGACCTGAGCGCCATCAGCGGCCTGAATAACAACGCGAACGTCGTGTTTCGCCTCGTCGCGACGATCGGCGGAACCGCCACGGTGGGCACCGCGCGCGTCGACGACTTCCTCGTGAGCAGCGGCGGGGCGATGTTTGTGCCCGAGCCGGAA
>JANMQT010000265.1:0-3353 GCA_031370675.1 Verrucomicrobiota bacterium | reverse complement strand
CAACTCGCGCAGGACATGCGCGACGCGCTGATCTATTCGATGTCGGAAAGCAATCCGACCTCCCTCGGCGGTCACCTCGGGCCAAACCTCGGCGTCGTCGAGCTGACCATCGCGCTGCACCGCGTCTTCGCCTCGCCGAAGGACAAGATGCTGTGGGATGTCTCGCACCAGACCTACGGACACAAATTGCTCACTGGCCGGCGCGAGCGCATGAACACGATGCGTCAATACGAAGGCCTGAACGGCTTCCTGCTCCGCACTGAAAGCGAGCACGATTGCTATGGCGCGGGCCACGCCGGCACGGCCCTCTCCGCCGGCCTTGGCATGGCCGTCGCGCGGGATCTCAAGGGCACTGACGAACACGTGATCGTGGTCGCCGGCGATGCCGCCCTGACCTGCGGCGTGAGCTACGAGGCGCTCAACAACATCTCGGAGTCGACCAAGAAGTTCATCATCATCCTCAATGACAACGAGTGGTCGATCGCCAAGAACGTCGGCGCGATCGCGCAGTATCTGAACCGGATCGCCACCAGCCCGACTTACAAGGGTCTTCACGAGCAGGCGGCGAAGTTCCTTAAGATGATCGGCGGCGACGCGGCCGTGAAGTTCGCGCACAAGGTCGAAGAAGGCGTGAAGGGCCTCGTGCTTCCGAGCGTGATTTTCGACGACCTCGGCATCCGGTATTACGGTCCGATCGACGGCCACGACATCGGCCAGCTCACGCGCACGCTGGAGTTCTTAAAGACCCAGGACGAACCGGTCATCCTGCACATCTTGACGCAGAAGGGTCGCGGCTTCGAGCCGGCCCTCCAGCAGCCCGACAAGTATCACGGCCTCGGCAAGTACAACATCCAGACCGGCGCCACCGCGCCCGCGGATCTGCCGACCTACTCGGAATATTTCGGCAAGACGCTGGCGAAGTTTGCGAACGACAACCAGCGCATTGTCACCATCACCGGCGCCATGCCCAGCGGCACGGGGCTCGTTCATTTCGGGAAGGTGCATCCGAAGCGGATGTTCGACGTCGGCATCGCCGAGGAACACGCCGCGCTCTTCGCCTGCGGCATGGCCACGCAGGGCATGAAGCCGTTCCTCGCCATCTACTCAACCTTCTTCCAGCGCGCGTACGACATGGCCGTCCATGACATCGCGTTGCAGAATCTGAACGTTTGCCTCTGCATGGATCGCGCGGGCCTATCGGGCGACGACGGCCCGACGCACCACGGGCTGTTCGACATCGGTTACCTCCGGCACATTCCGAACTGGGTGTTCATGCAGCCTAAGGATGAAGACGAATTCGTCGACATGCTGTGGACCATGACGCATTACAACGACGGTCCCATCGCCATTCGCTACCCGCGCGGCGCCGGCACCGGCGCCAAGCCGAAGGAAAGCCCGAAGTTGCTTGAGATCGGCAAGGCGGAGGTCGTCAAACACGGCACACAGGTCGCCATCTTTGGCCTCGGCAACATGTGCGCGCTGGCCGAGGAAGCCGCCGCCAGCCTCGAGCAGGACGGCATCTCCACCGCGGTCATCAACCCGCGCTGGATCAAGCCGCTCGACGCCGCCACGATTGAGTTCTTCGCCCGCAGTGTCGACGTCGTCGCCACCATTGAGGACCACGTGCTGCACAATGGCTTCGGCTGCTCGGTCATCGAGCACCTGGCCGATGCCGGCATCACGACGCCGGTCGTCCGCGTCGGCTGGCCCGATCAATTCGTCGAGCACGGCAGCGTCGGCACGCTGCGCAAGAAGCACGGCATCACCGCGCAGTCGCTCGTCGCCAAGGTGAAGGCCCAGCTCGCGAAGAAGTCGGCGGCAAAGCCGGCCACCGTCAGCGCGGCCTGATTGCCGCCGAGCTAGTTCATTTTTTCCCCGGGAAGGGCGGCCGCGCGGCCACCCCTTTCTGTTCGCGCGTGGACTTCGCGGTCCGTCGGAAGTGCCGGAGGCACGCTCGAAATTAGCCGGTGGTGCCAACCACCGGTTCCCGACGTGCATGAACCCAGTCCCGGAGGGACGTCCGAGCAACGCGGGGCGGCATCGTCCGCGAAAACGGCGCGGACGCCCCTCCGGGGTTCGATCGGCGGGTGCGGGTTTCCGGTGGTTGGCACCACCGGCCAATTTCCGACGCACCGCCGGTGCTTCGCCAGGCTTGTCCGGTCTTCGCCCAGGGTTTTGTCGACTTGCCATCACAAATTGTGATTTCAACTCGTAATCGACTTCCCTGCCGCGTGGACTTCCCCGGTACGCGCCGGTAGTCTAAGCGCGTTGAATTCCATCCCCCCCAAGGACGAAAACGCGCCACCGGATCCGGAGTCGCTCCCGCCCGCCACGACGCCGATGATGCGGCAGTACGAGCGCCTGCGAAAGCAGCTCCCGGCGGATGTCATCGTCTTCTTCCGGCTGGGCGATTTCTTCGAGCTTTTCGGCGCGGACGCCACCAAGGGCGCTCCGCTCATGAACGTCGCGCTGACCAAGCGCAACGGCATCCCGATGTGCGGCGTGCCCGCCCACGCCCTCGATCTTTACCTCGCGCGATTGGTGAAGGCGGGCCAGCGCGTGGCGGTTTGCGACCAGGTCGGCGAGGTCAAGCCGGGCGTGCTCGTCGATCGCGAGATCGCGAGAATCGTGTCGGCCGGAACCGTGACCGACGGCGCGTTGCTCGAGGCCTCCCGCAATCACTATCTCGCCGCCGTGGTGAAGGGGAAAGCCGGCTACGGATTCGCCTATCTGGATCTCACGACCGGGCAATTTCGCGTCACGGAACTCGCCGATGCGCCCGCGCTGCTCGATGAAATCACGCGCATTGCCCCGGCGGAGCTGTTGGTGCCGGATGAACCGGCGCAGCTCGCCGCGTTTCGTGATTTTGAGGACACGCGGCCGTATGACGCGCTCGCCTTCGAGTTCAGCCAGGCGGAACTGACGTTGCGCGAACACTTCCGCGTCCAGTCGCTCGACGGCTTTGGTTGTTCCACGCTGCCTCGCGCCGTCGCGGCGGCGGGCGGCATTCTGCACTACCTGCGCTACGAGCTGCGTCGTCCATTGTCGCACGTCACCGCCCTCTCGAGTTACCGGCCAGAGGGATTTCTGGTGCTCGACGCGACGACCCAGACCCATCTGGAAATTGTGCAGGCGCGCACGCCCGGGGGCACGAGCCTGCTGGCCGCCCTCGATCGCACGGTCACGGCGATGGGCGCGCGCCAGTTGCGCCAGTGGCTGCTCTATCCGCTGCGCGACATCCCCGCGCTGCAGGCCCGCCAGGCCCTGATTGGCGCGTGGGTCGAGGCTCCCGGCGCGCTCGCGGAGATGCGCGCGGCGCTGAAGGAAATCCGCGATCTGGAACGGGCGCTCGG
>JANMQT010000255.1:0-8498 GCA_031370675.1 Verrucomicrobiota bacterium | reverse complement strand
GCGCGCCCGCGCCACCCTGCAAGCCCATCTTGGGAAGGACACATGAAGCCGATCGACGACGACATCCTGCAGGCTTACGTGGACGGCGAGCTCGACGCGGAAGGCACCGCGCGGATCGACGCTGCGCTGGCGCAGGACGAGATGCTTGCACGCCGCGTGCGGCAGGCGCGCGCACTGCGCGCGCAACTGCAGGCCTTGTTCAACCCGGTGCTCGACGAGCCGGTGCCGGCGCATCTGTCCGCCCTGTTGCGGCCGGCATCCCCGCAGGCGCAGATAGCGGCCACGCCGTTCGTCGCCGCTTCGGGTCGGCGTGGATTTGGCGCGGGGCGGCACCGTACATCCCATCGCTGGTTGGTGCCGGGCGCCGCCGTGGCCGCGTCGATCGCGGTGCTGGCCGTGGCGCTGTGGTGGCACGCCGGCAGCGGCCTGGTGCGCACGCACGACGGCCGGCAGTTCGCGGCGGGCGCCTTGTCCCATGCGCTCGACCAGGCGTTGGCGAGTGAACCCGATCCGCACGCCTCGGTCGCCATCGGCCTGAGTTTCCGCGGTGCCGACGGACACATCTGCCGCACCTTCGTCCACAGCTCAAAGCCGGCGCTGGCAGGCCTTGCCTGCCATGACGCCGCAGGATGGTCGCTGCCCGTGCTCAGTGCGGCTGAAAAGCCCGCAGGCGGCGAACTGCAACAGGCCGCCAGTGCCTTGCCCCCCGCCGTCCAGGCCGCCGTCGACGCGCGCATCCACGGCGAAGCCTTCGATGCCCAGCAAGAGCGCGCGGCGCGCGATGCAGGGTGGCGCTAGACCGGCGGGGTGCCCTGGATCGATCCCCTCACCGACCTGCCAGCGGCATGCCTGACGGGAGTGAGCTTGAGCGCTCATCCATAACTGTGTAGCAGAGGAAATGGTGCGCTCGGCGGGATTCGAACCCACGACCACCGCCTACTCTTGGGTCGCGCAAAATAGACCCGAAGCGAATGGCGACTATAGGTGGCGGATCATCGGAAATGATCATGACCCATACGCTGATCACGGAACGATGGAACTGGTGATCGCGATGGTCGGCACCCGCTCGGTAGCCTCAAGGCCGTTGGTCCAAGTCGTTCTTCCGATATGCCGGGTGGGCTACCATCCGGTGGAGATCAGGAGAGGCCGCGCAGGACATGGAAAACGAAAAGGCAGGGGACGACTGCCAAGCCAACGACGCAACGCCACTCGTCGGGGAAATATTCTCCGGAGGCATCACCGTCGACGAGGCTATCGAGCGACTGAGGACGAGACTGCTCGATCTGTCGGCCCGCAACGGGCTGATCAGTTACCGCCATCCCAAGGCCCGCTGCGTCCAGATTGTCGACGAACCCAACCTCAACCTGGTGTTCGACCGCCTATACGTCGACGGCAAGGGAGTCCCATTCAAATACGTGCCCGAGCCGCCACTCGACACCTATGAGGGCAAACGCCCAGAGGCGCGGCTCTATGCCCCGCGCATCGAAATATCCACCTCGTTCGAATTTCAGCCTAATCCAGTTAGCTCCAGTGGCCGCAGGCTGCACGGAATCCAGACGTTGCACTATCCGGCAGAGCTGGAACGGCAGCTGCGGAAGATCGCCAGCGAGGCGAAGAGCGCGATCGAGGAGACCGGCTCCAATATGTTGTTCCTCGTTTTCGGCTTTCTCGAGTTCTATGACAGCGAGGATTCCGAGCGCCCGATGCTCGCACCGTTGCTGTCCCTTCCGGTCGAGCTGATCCGGGGTGATATCGACAGGGAGACGCGCACCTACCAGTACACCGCTCAGCACAACGGTGAGGATCTGGCCGAGAACCACACCTTACGGGAAAGGTTGCGCCGCGACTTCATGCTCTCCCTCCCCGAGTTCGGGGAGGAAGAACAGCCGGAGACTTACTTCGTCAATGTCGAGCAGGCAATCAGGACCAAGCGCCGCTGGAAGGTGCGCAGGCAGATCACCATGGGCATGCTCTCTTTTGGCAAGCTAGCTATATGGGCGGATCTCGACACGAAGAAGAATCCGGGACTCACCGACCACGCGTTGATCAAATCGGTGTTCTCGGGGGGGGCGGACAGTGGCGGCGGTCTCCATGCGGAGGACTACCGCATCGACGAGCGCCCCGAGGCGTCGCAGCCCCTCATCTATAACGCCGATTCTTCACAGCACAGTGCAATTATCGACGTTGTTGCAGGCAAGAACCTGGTAATCAACGGGCCACCTGGGACCGGCAAGTCACAGACAATCACGAACATCATCGCCACCGCCATTTCTCAAGGCAAGACGGTGTTATTCGTCTCAGAGAAGCTGGCCGCCCTCGAGGTCGTGCGCCACCGCCTCAACCAAGCAGGGCTCGGTCACTTTTGTCTTGAACTGCATTCGCACAAGACGCAGAAAAAAAAATTTCTGGAGGATCTCCAGACTCGGATTGAGGAGCATTTCCCAGCTCCCACCCAGTTTCAGGCCAAGCTCGCTACTCTGAAGCGGCAGAAGGCCGAACTCGCTCGTTACGCAGAATTGATGGGTAGCAGAGTCGGAAATTCACTCGGAATGACCGTCAATGAGGTGTTCTGGGCGGCCGAGAGGCGCCGCCAGGAACTAGGTGACCTTTCCGCGGAAGTCCATGCCATAGGGTTTCCTGATGCGTCCGGTTGGACACACGACGACGTACAGGCTCGCAGGTCACGACTCGCCGGACTCGCCGAGCTTTACGACGTCATCGGCAGGTTCGACCTGAACCATCCATGGTGGGGGTTTCGACCTAATCCACTGGCCCCGTCCGACGATGAGACCATTGCTAGGACGATTCATCAGGCTTTGGAGCACGCTCGTAAGGCTGATGCAGCTGCCGAGAGAGCCGTAGCCTTTTTCAGCTTCCGGGAGCAGCCAGACTCCGTCGCTATTACAGACGTGCGGTCCGTGCTCGATCGCGTAACTCCGATTTCCAGTGGAGTTGATTCCGGCCTCCTCGCCCGGATGTTCGACCCAGAGTTCGACCCAGTGGGACGGCGCAGCTCCGAGATCGTCACACAGGTGGTCTCCAGCGTGATGAAAGCACGTGAGCTGTTCGAATCAGCTGGTGGAGTGCTCGGGAATGGTCCTCGACTGCCACCTAAAGACGCGAACAAAGCGCGCGAGCTTGCAGAGACTCGGAAGCTGTCTTCCGACCTGATGTCGGCCGACCTCGGTGTCGCCTTGGGTACGGTCGTCCGGTTCGAAAAGGCACTGGCGGCTTTTGCCGCCTCAACCGCTGTGGCAGCTGCCCCTTATGGCCGCGCAAGTACAGCCGAATTGGACGCGTTCCTGACGAACGTCGACCAATCTCCTGGGTCGAGACTGAGCCAGTTCCTAATTCGTTCCATCGCATCACGGGCCGTGGCGGTCCTTGAGACGGCAAGGAAGCTCTCCGCAGTGGTCGAGCAAGTTGGCTCCATTGCCGACCGGCGCGGACTTGCATTTGACGCGAATCCAGCGTCCGTGGCCCGGCTGGCAGATCCCGACATCCTGCCCGGACTCGCCAGGGGTGTTGCGACAGACATCGTATCCCTGACTGAAGCACGTCGTCTCGCGGCATTTCCCTTGGGGGACAAGCCGACTGATGAAATCAGTCGACTTGGATCGCTCCTGAAAGCGGAAAGCTCAGCCTGCTCCGAGGCGCTGACGCGCTGTCGCCAAACAGCTGAGCGGCTGCACATCACATTCGATTCGAGCGAGGCGGCCGTAGCGGAAATCGCCGCCATGGCCACGATTGCGGCCGCGGCCCCAGGTGACCTTCTTGAGTACCGCAGTCCGAATTTCGGACGCGCGAGAACCGTCGAGCTCATCGGAAAAATTCGAGCAGCGATTACCGCAGACAAGAATTGCAGAGCAGCATTTGGTTCACTCTTCTACCTTGATTCTCTACCGTCGTCCCAGGAGCTGAAGGTGGCGGTGGGCGCCCTACGCCGCAAGGACGGGTTCTTTGCACTGTTCGACGGGGCGTGGCGAAAGGCCAGAAAATTTCACGCGCGACTGTGCATGGAAAAACGGAAGCTTTCCACCAGAGCGCGCGCCGATGAGTTGTCCAGTCTGGCCACATGGATCGACGCCAACGAGTCATTCGTCTCCGACTCCGAGCTCAATCATTTTTTCGGCGTGCTATTTCGAGGCCTGGACACAGATCCTGCCAGAATCGGCCGTCTGAACGACTGGTATGTTTCTGCGCGTGCGACCCTGGTCAATTGCCCGGGTCTTGTCGAGAAAGTGGATCTCACAAATATCGCCGCTGATCGCATTTCCGAGCTCGCCGTCAAAGCTGACTCTGTCAAGGCTGATACCGCGAGGCTCTTCGGAGCCGAGGCGGCCGTGCACGATATTCTCGGCGCGGGGGTAGCGGGATTCCATGACGCCAAGGCTCGGGGTTGGGATGCCGGTCTGGAATCCCTCGGGCAGGCTGTGCAGACTCTCAGTGTCGTCGCGGACTTTTTCTCCCGACGAGCAGACGCGAACCTGTCGCCAAAAGACGTACTGCGCCTCATGGAGGCCCGCGCGGAGCTGGACGGCGTTGCTGCCGAACTGGCTCTGCTGATGCGGGGAGAGGGCGCACTGCGCGAAGCTGGCGGCCAAGAACTTGGTTGGCTCGCCGATTTAGCTGGACGCACCTGGATAGAGGCGCTTCCCACGATCTCGGCTCAGGCTTCGTTTGCGGCTACGACGGCCTCACAGGCTGTCGCCTTCGCCGCAGATAATTGCCCTCTTTCGGTAGCAATGGATTTCGCCAAAGCGAAGTTAGGTCTCGACAGCGCGTGGTCCGACGTCTCCTGTATCCCAGCATGGGACCAAGTCGACAGTTGGGTAGCGTTGATTGACATCGCGCGCGCGGACCTGGCCGCCGCAAGCGATGCCCTCACATGCTTCGCCCCTCTCGCTGGAAGCGGGGTCTCCGCGAACCATGCGTTCACTGCTTACCAGCAAGAGTCTGAGGCTCGCTCCATTCTTGAACGCTTGGCAGCACATGAGGGGGTAGGCCGAACGCTCGGCAGCGTCTTCGAGGGGGCCTCCACCGACCTGGATCGTCTTTCCATTACCCACAGTTGGGGAGCTTCGGTTTGCGCCCTCAATCTGCCCGCGACCGTGCGCCAACGTCTGTTGTCTGGCGATGCCAGGGAGACGTTGGTGCAGGCAAGGGGTTTATACAGCGACATGGATAACGATTGCCGTAAGGCGAAGGAGCTTGTGGAAAGCCTCGCGTCATACGGGTCGTTTACGTGGAATGACTGGCAGAAGCAGTCCCGAGCAGATCCTTCCCGTGACATACCTTCCGAGATCAGAGGACGGCTTGAACCCGTGGCGGGCAACGCCGCGTCGGTCCTACCTTGGTCAAAATATCTCTCGCTTCGCGAGCAGGCGTGGGACGACGGGCTATCAGGTTTCGTAACCGCACTGGAGTCAGGGAGGATGCCTGCGCCGGCACTCGCCTCCGCTTTTGAACTCGCGGCCTATCAGGCCATCGGGCGCGCGATTTACCAAGCCTTTCCCGAACTATCCAAGTTCAACGGAAGTGCTCACGACAAGACGCGAAGCGACTACCAAGTCTTGGATGCCGAAATAGTGTCGCTTACGGGCAAAAACTTTGCCAGCCAGATTGAACGGCGTACGCGCGTCCCCGAAGGGCAACGCGGGACCACCGTCGGCGACTTCACGGAGATGCATCTGTTGCGGAGGGAGATCAATAAACAGCGCAGACACATTCCAATCCGACAATTGTTGAAGCGCGCGGGGAACGCTCTGCAGGCTCTTAAACCGTGTTTCATGATGGGGCCGCTTTCAGTCGCACAATACCTCGAGCAAGGCGCCCTCAAGTTTGATCTGGTTGTCATGGACGAGGCATCCCAGTTGCGGCCGGAGGAAGCCCTTGGCGCGGTCGCTCGGGGAGCCCAATTGGTCGTGGTCGGCGACCCAAAGCAGTTGCCGCCGACGAGCTTCTTCGACCGCATGGTCGACTCCGGGGACGACGAGGACGAGGACGAGGCTCCTGCGGCCATAAGTGGCATGGAGAGCATTCTCGACATCTGCCAGCAACTCTTTACTCCGGTGCGGAGCCTGCGCTGGCACTACCGCTCACACCACGAGTCCCTTATCGCGTTCTCTAACCATCATTTCTACAAGAATCTGATCGTCTTTCCATCTCCGTACGCCAAAAATCCCGGGCTCGGGGTCAAATATCGCTACGTGAAGGGCGGCTTATACAAGGACAGGCAAAATGTGCCCGAGGCGCAGCGGCTAGTCGACGCGGTTCTAGAGCACATGATCAAACGGCCGGACGAGTCGCTCGGTGTCGTGACGCTTAACCAGACCCAGCGCGAACTCATTGAGGAGCTGCTTGATAAGAAGCTCAAGACCTTCAATGAGGGGGCCCACTTCATGGACCGCTGGGCCGCCGATGGGTGGCCGTTCTTCGTCAAAAATCTCGAGAACGTTCAGGGCGATGAGCGCGACGTCATCTTCATTTCCTCCACGTTTGGCAAAGCCTCCGGTACCGACAAAGTCCGGCAGAACTTCGGCCCTATCAGCCGACCCGACGGGTGGCGGCGACTCAACGTCCTTTTCACCCGCTCCAAACGCAGGATCGAGCTTTTCACTTCCATGTCTCCCGAGGACATCGTCGTGGATCAGCGTACGCCCCTGGGCACGAAGGCCCTACGTGACTATCTCGACTTTGCTAAGCGCGGCGTACTCGTCACCACGGACGAGACTGAGCGACCGCCCGACAGCGACTTCGAGCTCTCGGTCGCCAATGTAGTTACGTCTTTGGGATACGAGGTGAAGCCACAGTTGGGTGTCGCCGGCTTCTTCATCGACATGGCCGTCCGCAACCCCGACAGGCCGGGCGAGTACCTGGCTGGCATCGAATGCGATGGCGCCACCTATCACAGCGGCTTCTCTGTTCGTGACCGCGACCGCATCCGCCAGGAAATCCTGGAGTCCCTCGGCTGGCAGGGACGGATTCACCGTATCTGGTCGACCGACTGGTTCTACAACCCGCGAAGAGAGACCGATCGACTCCGAACCTTTCTCGAAGAGCGTCGGCGCACCAGCGCTGCGGCGGATCCTTCTGATTGGGACGGCGACGACATCGAGGAAGCCGGCGCAGACACTGAAACGGAAGCGGCCGCCGATGAGTTGGCGGACGTTACGTCGACTACTTCAAGCGGCACCGAAGACCTGTTCGTCGAAGTGGGGGACCGTGTCATGTACTGCCCAATGACCGATCCGAACGAAAAGCACACCGTTATGATTGTCGATAGCGAAAGCAATGTGAAGATGGGCATCATTAATGAGCACACGCCACTGGCCCAAGCGCTACTCGGGCTATCGCCGGGAGACATTGGTGACCTGATGGTTCCGGGTCAGATGGCGCGTCAGCTGCGCCTACTGAAAATTCAGCGACAAGGGGGGCTGTTGCCGTGACCGCACTTTTAACTCACTTTGTTTTGAGCTTACGTTGCGTCGGTGTTGGCGTTCAGTTTTGGCTTTGAGGATGCCTTCGACTGCCTGAAGGACGTCCTGCTCGGCGCAGGGGCGCCGCATGTTGAGTACCCGTCCGGCCGCCAAAGCGTGCAGACGTCCTTTACTCAATTCGCAGGGACGTGACCCACAGGACTTGTCACAGTCAGGGCACAGATTTGTCACAGGGGGAATGGTGCGCCCGGAGGGATTCGAACCCCCGACCAATGGCTTCGGAAGCCACTACTCTATCCAGCTGAGCTACGAGCGCATTTTGTAACGACTTTTCCCATCTCTCCGTCCGAAACTGAGTAGAGGACGGTGTGACAGTTTACCGGCCTCTGGCGCCCATGAGTACTGCCTTCGGAGGGCGGTACTCTATCCAGCTGAGCTACGAGCGCATGGTGCCTGCGCGACGTCAGCAGCCGAGGGCTCGCGTCGCGGGAGCGCAGTATAGCGGAGGTTGCCGGCGGGCACGACCGTGGCTGCCTGCGGGCGTGGCGGATGGCGTGACAGGCCGTGATGACGACATCCATGCATGCGGCCTGGTACGTGCGGCTGTCGAGCTCACGCTCGCTGCAGCTCTTGATCGAACGGTTGACCCGGTGTGCAGCAAGAGCCGGCGGGCAGTGCCTGCCCTACCCAGGCATGAACCCGACGTGTGGAAAAAACCGGCGGGCGGTGCCCGCCCTACCCAGGCATGAACCCGACGTGCGGAAAAAATCGGCGGGCGCTGCCCGGCCTGCCAGGCGTGAACCCGCAGGGCGGACAGCGCCCGCCGGCTTCCAGCCGTGCCGTGTCGCCTGGCGCGGCGGAGATGATGGCGAGCACCCGCGGATGGGAGCGGGGCCGGAGCAGCGCATCTCCGCGGCGGGGAGATGCGCTGGCGATCCTCAGCGCGCCTTGAGCAGCGCGTCGAGCGTGTCGGGCTTGCTGGTGTCGCGCACCAGGTGCGGGTACTTCAGGCCGCCGTGGTAGTCGATGCGCACGGTCTTGTACTCGTCGAAGTTCTTC
>JANMQT010000226.1:0-12385 GCA_031370675.1 Verrucomicrobiota bacterium | reverse complement strand
CCGTTTTATTTTCACCGCCCCGATGACGAGCCGCTGGCTTTCGCGGGGTTATGGGAATGCTGGCGACCGCTCGAGGGCGACACGATTGTTTCGGCCGCCATCGTCACCTGCGCCGCGAATGCGAAATTCGCGCCGATCCACGATCGCATGCCGGTAATCCTGCCCGACGAGAAGTCGCGGGAGGATTGGCTGAGTCCGCGGCCGCTGGACGAAACTGCGGCGGCGGATCTAATGCGACCGGCGCCGGATGGGCTCCTGGAGGCGCGCCCCATTTCGACGCGTGTGAATAGCGTGCGCAATGACGACCCGTCTTTGGTCGAGTCGTAATTTGGTTCACACGGAGTTCACGGAGGCACGGTGGGGACGGAAAGTGAAGAGTGACTAGTGACGAGCCACTGCGACCCCGCGTGCATTCGGAAAGTACTCTCCTGGCCCTCGACTCCCGACTTCCTTTCCCTCCGTGCCTCCGTGAACTCCGTGTGAGACAGAAGATCTGGCATCCGCCAGCGGGCCAATACTGGCGGAAGGAGTGGGATTCGAACCCACGGTAGGTTTAACCCTACGTTCGATTTCGAGTCGAGTGCCTTAAACCAAACTCAGCCATCCTTCCGGAACTCGAACTAATGCGCGGCCCCACCCCTTCACGCAAAGGAAATTTCGCCGGCGCCGGTTTTCAGGCCGTTTGTCGCTGCGGCAAACTCTCCAGGTAACTAATCAGCTTCCCCACGTGCTCACCCGACATCGTTTCGACCCAAACTTCCACGCTACCGGGCCAGTCCGCCCGCAGCCCGGAAGCCTGCGCCAGGGCCAGGTGCTCCGCGTTCAGTCCCGTGACGGAATAGCCGCACTGCTGCAGCAACAGCATGGCGTATTTGACTTGGTACGACGTCGACATTGTAAGGGTGATTGGATCCACTCGTACAACGCAAAAACCTTTCCGACCTTACCGACTATTTTATTTCCCGGGCAAAACACTCTGGAAAATGCCCAAAAAAACCTTAAAAAGGACCTCGGATTGAGCGTCCATTTTTACCTTAGGCATCCGCCCACGGACCCGACCGGGATGGACGGAAGTTCATCATTGCACTGGACAGTGTAGGCCCGACGGGAAATGATGAGGGTTGGCCTCGGACAATACGGAATATGTTCTCCATGCAGAAAACGTCGGATCCTTTGGAGACGGCGGGCGCCCAATTTCGCACCACGTCCTGGTCGATCGTCCATGCCGCGGGCGATCCGGCCGCGCCCGACGCGGCCAATGCCCTCGCGGAACTTTGCACCGTTTATTGGCGTCCGATCTACGCGTATCTGCGCCGGGCGGGGCGGCCACCCCATGATGCGCAGGACATTACGCAGGATTTCTTTTGCGTGCTGATGCGGCGCGAGGCATTTGCGCGGCTCGCGCCCGATTGCGGCCGGTTTCGCTCTTTTCTGCTGACGTCGCTAAAAAACTACGTTTCGGATCACGACCGCAAGGCGCGCTCGCAAAAACGCGGGGGACAACTGCAGTTTATTTCGCACGACCAGGTCAGCGCCGAGGAAGCCCGGATCGCGTATTCGCATGAGGGCGATCATCCCGACCAGAATTTCGACCGCCGCTGGGCCCAGCTCATCGTCCAGCGGGCAGAGGAGCGCTTAAAGGCCACGTATGATGCGCGCGGCGAAGGGGAAAGATTCGAAATCCTGCGCCCCTGCCTCACGGGCGACCCTGCCAAGGGCGATAATGCCGCGCTGGCGGTCGCGTTGAAGTGCAATCTCGGGGCCCTCCACACCACGATTTCGCGCCTGCGCCGACGATTCCGGGATGCGCTCTACACGGAGGTCGCGACGACCGTTCTTGATCCCGCCGAGGTGGAACCGGAAATGCGGCATCTCGTGGCGATGCTGGCGGAGGGTTCGATCGGCCAGTAGTCCGGTGGCAACCATTTATATTCCCATAGACGCGTGGCTGATCGACAGCAACAGAACGGGCCACCAGTCCCGGGGGCGGTTTGTCCGACATGTGGGATCGTCCATTCGCCCGGAGAGGTTTGCACCCGCTATGCGCTTAGTCTGGCGCTCGAAGTAGGCGAGGCCGGAGCGTCGCCGGCTTCCCAGCCGAATAATCCGCTCGAGCCGACTCCCGCGCGGACCCAGGGGCAATTCCATCACTACCGCATCGCGTGCCGCCCCGATGGCACGCTTTGGGAGCTGGGTTCCGGTGCGATGGGAGTGACCTACAAAGCCTACGATGAGCGCCTGAAACTGGATGTCGCCCTGAAGGTCATCAACCTGGCGTTCATGAACGACCGTGGCGCGCATTCGCTGTTCCTGCGCGAAGCCCGCGCCGCGGCCCGCGTGCGGCATTCCAACGTGGCGAGCGTGCTTTTCCTCAACGACACGCCGGGAAATGTTTTCTACGCGATGGAATTCGTCGCGGGCGAACCGCTGAGCAACTGGCTCAAGCGCGAGGGAAATGTCTCGCCGCTCGCCGCCATCACGATCGCGCGCCAGCTGGCGTCGGGCCTCGCGGCGATCCACGCCGAAGGCCTCGTCCATCGCGACTTGAAGCCAGGCAACGTGCTGCTCCTCCCCGGCGCCGCGCCCGCGGGCGGCGTTCCCCTGTCATCCCGCAACGCGCCGCGCGTCAAGATCATTGATTTCGGCGTGGCCCGGGAAATCACGACCGACAGCGACGCGGTCAGCACGATTGGGTTCCGCGGCACGGTGGCGTACGCCAGCCCCGAGCAATGTGAGGAACATTTCGATCTCGATGGCCGGTCGGACCTGTATTCCCTCGGCTGCATCCTGTTTGAAATGCTGGCGGGTCATCCGCCGTTCACCGCCCGGTCGCGCCGCGCGTTCCTGAACCTGCACGTTTCCGAGCCGCCCCCGCTCGGTATTCTGGCCGAGCAGCCGGCCGCGCTCGTGGAGGTGGTGGCGCGTTTGCTTGCGAAGCGGCCGGAGGAGCGTTTCGAAGACGCCCAATCGACGATCGAGGCGCTCGACCGGGCGCAACAGGAAATCGAGGCCGCCGGCCCGGACGTGGGACACACCCGGGCGCCGGTTTCTTCCATTCGATCGATCGCGGGCGCGCTGGGAAACCTCGCGAAAACCAGTCGCGGTCTGCCCGCGCTGCCCGAACCCGCGGACGCGGGCCGGGCGTGGTTGCCGTGGATCGTGACGGGCCTTGCCGCGCTCGTCACGCTCGGACTCAGCGGATATCTCATGTTGCGCCAACGCGCCGCGCTGCCTTCGCCGGCGGCAGCGGCGGTGGCCGCGGCTCCCCGGGCCGGGCTCGAGGCGTCCCGGCCCCCGCCGGTACCGGGCACACGGCGCGCGCTGGCGGTTCTGCCGTTCACTACCACCGGTGACCTCAGGGAGAATGGTTTTCTAGCGGACGGTTTGCGGGCCGACGTCCTCGCGCAGCTCACCCGCATCCATGGATTGAAGGTCATTTCGCGAATCTCGCCCGGACAATTCAAGACGGGTGACCGGCAGGATTTGCAGAACCTCGCGCAGGATCTCGGCGTCGACACCGTCCTCGAAGGCAGCGTTCGGCGGTCCGGCAGCGGAATGAAGCTGACGGTTCAGCTCATCGACACTTCCACCGCGGAGAATCTCTGGGTCGAAAACTTCGACGCTGATCCCGCCACCTTGGTCGCCGTGCAAAGCCAGATCGCGCTTAGTGTGGCGGAGCGCCTGAATGTGAACGTCGCCGCCGCCGAAAAGAACGCCTTGATGCGTCCCCCCACGGGGAGCGCGGCGGCCTACCAACTTTACATGAAGGGCCAGGCGCTGCTGAGCGACCCGGCGGAAACGGAAAAGAATCTCGATAATGCGGCAGCCGCATTTTCCTCGGCCATCGAAGCCGACCCAAACTACGCGCTGGCCCATGCGCAGCTCTCGTCGTTGCACACGCTCTACTATGCGTGGGGTCGCGACCACACCGATCGCCGCTTGGAGCAGGCGCTGAACAGCGCGGAAACGGCTCTCCGCCTTCAGCCGGACTCGCCGGAGTCGCAACTGGCCATGGGCAACTATTTCTACCGCGGCTTCAAGGATTACAGCACGGCGCTGCCGTATTTTCACAAGTCGATCGCCACGATGCCCGGCAATGTCGACGCCTTGATTGCAATCGCCGCCATGGATCGTCGGCAGGGCCGGTGGGAACAGGCCGCGGAGAAATTTGTGGAGGCTGGGGAACTGGCCCCGTTCGATGCCATCTTGCGGTTCAACACCGCCATCACCTTTCTCTTTCTCCGCCAATATGAGCGGGCCGCAAAAATTCTTGATGCCGGCTTGAAACAACAGCCGGACCACCCGGCGTTGACCAGGCTGAAGGGTGAACTTTATGTCGTCTGGAAGGGCGACCTCGACCCCATGCGGAGCGACGTGGAGGGCCGGCCGGCGAACATTCCGTCAGTTGACTATGCGTTATATTACAAGGTGGAATTGCTGCTGCTGGAGCAGCGGTTCGATGATGCTCTGGCGGCACTCCGCACCAGCAATTTTGCGCTCGTGGACGGCGGTGCGAATTACATGACCCGCGACATGCTGCAGGCCGAGATCCTGACGCAGGCCAACCGAACCGACGAAGCAAAGAAGGCTTGGGAACGGGCCCTTCCGCGGCTCGCGCAATCCGCGAGCACGCGACCCGACGACGCCCGGCTTCGACTGGCCTATGCCTTTGCCCTGGCTGGAACCGGCGACGCCAAGCGGGCGGTCGAAGAAGCAACGGCCGCGACACAGCTTGTCTCGCTCGAGAAAGACGCCATGGACGCGACGTTTTACCTGCGTGGGCTGGCGCTCGTCCAGGCCCGGACCGGCAATTTGGAGGCGGCCAGGGAGCTGCGAAACCGGCTCCTGGCGGTCCCATCCCAGTACTCAAAAGAGCTATTTAAACTGTCACCTGCATGGAACCCTGTAAGGGACTGACGTGAAAGGCGTATTACGGGTATATGCCCGCGTTCTCAATTCTTCGTTCATTCCTTTCCGGCCCGAAACTCGCCGCAGCGTTCCTTGGCGTCGCGGCGCTCGGTTTCGCGGCCCCCGCCCGAGCGTCCGTGGATCGTTGGGACTATGTCACCATGTGCGACCACGACGCCAGCACGGGTCAGGAGGTCGGGTATTTGATGCTCCACGTCGACCTGCCTGTGACGACAGCGGGAGCCGCGGTCGCTAGTGCGGCGGCGGCGCCAGCCCCGGTTTCCAGTGTAGCGGCCAAGTCGACCGTGGCCAGCCCAGCCCAGCCGGTGGTGGCGGCAGCCAAACCGGCCGTTTCCGCGGCAGCGCAAAGCAAGGCCGAGCAGGCCGTACTTAGTTCACTTTCAGGCGAAGGTGATTTCGACCACGCCCTGAAGATTGTGGCGGCCCAAGCCGACGCCTCGAAACAACATCTGCCCGGCCTCTCGGAATTCCTGCTCGCGCGCCAGACGGGTGATGCGGAAGGCTTCAAGCAGTGGATCCTGTCCTCGAAGGCCCTGCAGGTGCGGGCCGCGGCCGACGCCGACACCGGTGCCACGGTGGTGACCTATAAGCGCATGGTGGCGGAACTGCGGGTGCAAATTAAGCTCGGGCCCGATTACCGCACGGTGATTGCTGGCTTGGAGAGCGCCCGAAGCTCCGATTTCAACGCCGCGATCGACAAGGTGATCCGGGCGACGAACAAGGATTTGAACGGTGGAACCGACTACGGCACCTACGTGGTGGACGTGCTGAGGACGTTGAAGAGCACGCGCAAGCAGCCGATTCCCTTCACGCAGCGTTCCATGCAGACCGGGGTGACAAATTCGGCGCAGTAGTAGCCTGCGCCTCGTGGGGAAAACATCGACAAAGCGCGAACGGGCCATCCGTTCGCGCTTTCGTCTTTTCCGGCGGCGGGGCCGCGGCTGGCGCCTGCGCCGCTGAGAGGGCATCGGCTGGCGTCCCCGGCTGGAATCGAACCAGCACTCTACGGTTTAGAAGACCGTTGCTTTATCCGTTAAGCTACGGGGACAAACGAAATGGGTCGGACCGCACGGTCCGGCAGGAAGGTGCCGCAGATCTGCCCGCAATCAATCCGCGGCGCCATCCACCCCTATTTCGGAAAAAGAAACTTCAATACCTGGTCGATCCGGGCCGCCCAGGCGGACTCCGTATGCGTCGCCCCCGGCACCTCGACGTACTTCAGCGTCTCCCCCATCCGCCAGCCCTTTTCCAGCAGGCAGTCGCGCACCACGCGCGCCCGATTCCACCCAGGCTCATCCGTGCCGGTGTCGAGCCAGATCTTTAGCGGCAGCGCGCGCTTCAAGCCGTCGATGTACTTGAACAGGATCGCGTCGTCCCACCAGATCGACGGGGACATCACGGCCAGCCGCGTGAAGACCTTCGGCAGCATCAAACCAATGCAGATTGAGACAAGCCCGCCCATCGACGACCCACCCGTCCCGGTGAACTCAGGCTCCGGTTTCGTGCGATAATGCGAATCGATGAACGGTTTCAATTCCTGCGTGAGGAATTCCGCGTATTTTTTTGCCAGCCCCTTGCTCTGCTGCTTGCCGCCGCCGCCCACCTCGTAATATCCCGGCGTTGGCGCGTACTCGTCGATCCTCGCGGCGCCGCCGTTGGCGATGCCCACGATGATCACCGGCTGCATTTCGCCCGCCCGAATCAGGCGTTCCGCGGTTTCATCGACCCCCCATTCCACCCCGCCGAAGGCCGTGGCGCGATCAAAGATATTCTGGCCATCGTGCATGTAGAACACCGGATACCTCGCCCGCGAGCGCCGGTAGCCGGGCGGCAGGTACACGAGAATGTCCCGACGGTTCCCCAGCGCGCGCGACGGGAAGTTCGCGTGCAGGCGGACATCGCCGGTCAGGGTGTGGGTGTCGCTCATGTCGCGCAATAAGTCGCCAGTCGAACCCCGATTGCAAATCATCGGTGCTTGTGCGCGTCTTTTTTTTCCGCATAATCCGCCCTCCAGTCCCCGCGGCTGTCCACCCATGAGAGAACGCTACATTCGGTGGTGGACACCCCACCTCAGCCGCGACTTCGAGATGCTCGTCTTCGGTGAGGGTCGCGGCCTGCCGCTGATCCTGTTTCCCACCTCATTCGGGCGGCACTCGCAGAACAAGGACTTCGGCCTGACCGACGCCGTGGCCTGGTATGTCGACACGGGCCGGATCACGATTTACTGCCCCGACAGCATCGACGCCGAGAGCTGGTACAACAAGGGCCTTCATCCCGCCGACCGCGTGAAAACGCACCACGCGTACGAAAACGTCATCCTGCACGATGTCTACGATTTCGCGCGGCGCGAATGCGGGTGTCATCGCGTGGCCGTGAGCGGCGCGAGTTTTGGCGGCTATCACGCCGCCAACATCGCGTTCCGGCACCCCGAGTCGGTCAGCCACCTGATCAGCCTGAGCGGAGCGTTCGACATCAAGCAATTTCTCGACGGTTACTACGACGACAACTGCTACCACCACAATCCGCCCGATTACCTCGCGGGCTGCAGCGACTCATGGAAATTCGGGCACATGGGCATCATCCTCGGCACGGGCGAATGGGACAGTTGCCGCGACGAGAATTACCGGCTTTCGGGCATCCTCAACGCGAAGGGCGTGCAGCATTTCCTCGACGACCGCCGCTGGTGCGGCCACGACTGGAACTACTGGCGCGACATGCTGCCGTACTATCTTTCGCTGCTCTGAAGCAGCGAGAGAAAACGAAGGAAACTCGAAATTCGAAGATCGAAACTCGAAGGAATGGCCGAAAAATCAAAGCTCAAATTCGAAACCCCTGCAGCCTCTCGCCCAGCGTCATCCTCCTTTCCTTTTTCTGCGCTTCTAATCCTTTGATCTTTCTTCGAACTTCGAGTTTCGAATTTCGAGTTTAACGCGATAGCTCCGGACGGCTCGTCCAAGCGAAACCCAAAACTCTAAAACGATGAAAAAGATCGGCATTCTCTTTGGTCAGGAAAACACGTTCCCTCCCGCGTTCGTCGAACGCGTCAACGCCAAGGGCGGCGGCGAGGTGAAGGCGGAGTTCGTGCAGCTCGACAAAGTGATGCAGGGAGAAGCGTCCGGGTACGATGTGATCATCGATCGGATTTCGCAGGACGTGCCCTTCTATCGCGGCTTCCTGAAGAACACCGCGCTGACGGGCACGGCCGTGATCAACAATCCGTTCTGGTGGAGCGCCGACGAAAAATTCTTCAACAACGCCCTCGCCACGAAAATCGGTGTCGCCGTCCCGCGCACGGTATTGCTGCCCTCGCACGATCATCCGACCGACACCGGCGCCAACTCGTTCCGCAATCTGGCCTATCCGCTCGATTGGGAATCGATCTTCAACCATGTCGGCTTCCCGGCTTACTTCAAACCCTTCGCCGGAGGCGGCTGGAAAAACGTCTACAAGCTCTCCGACCCTGACGCCTTTTATCAGGCGTACTCGGAGACCGGTCAGCTCGTGATGATGCTGCAGGAGGAGGTTCTGTTCGATCAATATTACCGCTGCTACTGCATCGACGGGCGCCACGTCCGCATCATGCCGTACGAGCCGCGCCATCCGCACCATCTGCGTTATCAGGCGAACTTCAGCCCGTCCGCGGAGTTGCTCGCCCGCATCGAACGGGATTGCCTCACGCTCAACCAGTACCTCGGCTACGATTTCAACACGGTGGAGTTTGCGGTGCGCGACGGCGTGCCGATCGCGATCGATTTCTGCAATCCGGCGCCGGACGCCGAGGCCTCCTCGGTGGGCCCGGAGAATTTTGAATGGGTGGTCGAGGCGGCTGCGACCATGGCGATCCGCAAGGCGAAGGCGCACCAGGCGGGGCGGAACAATCTCACGTGGGGCCTGTTCGTCCAGTCCGCCTGCGCGCACGCGGACGTTGGCACGTTTCGCTGATGGGTCCGCTGTTGCCATGAGCGCCTCCGGTAATTTGTTCACCCTCGGGATCGAGGAGGAATTCCAGATCATCGATCCGGTGACCCGCGAGCTGCGTTCGCACATCCAGCAAATCCTCGAGGACGGGAAGCTCATCCTGAAGGAACACGTCAAGCCCGAGATGCACCAGTCGGTGGTCGAGGTCGGCACCGATATCTGCGCGAACGCCGCCGAGGCGCGCACCGCCGTGAAGCAGCTCCGGCGCGATCTGGCCGGGCTCGCGAACAAATCCGGGCTCTGCATCGCCTCGGCCGGCACGCATCCGTTCTCGCACTGGATGGACCAGGAAATCACCGAGGGCGCCCGCTACGCCGGACTCGTGCAGGACATGCAGCAGATCGCCCGCGCCAACCTGATTTTCGGCCTGCACGTGCACGTCGGCATCCCCGATCGCGAAATGGCCATCCAGGTGATGAACATGGCGCGGTATTTCCTGCCACACATCTTCGCGCTCTCGACCAACTCGCCGTTCTGGCTCGGCCTCAATACCGGCTTCAAAAGCTACCGGGTGAAAATCTTCGAGCGCTTCCCGCGCACCGGCATTCCCGATGCCTTCGAAAGCCTCTCGGAATACGAGGATTATTTGAAACTGCTCGTCAAGACGAACTGCATCGACAACGCCAAGAAGATTTGGTGGGACATCCGGCTGCATCCGTTTTTCGATACGCTCGAATTCCGGATGTGCGACGCACAGATGCGGGTGGACGACACCGTTGCGCTGGCCGCGGTCATTCAGGCGGTGGTCTCGCGACTGCACAAGCTGATGCGGCAGAACATGACCTTCCGTGTCTATCGCCGGCGCCTGATCGACGAGAACCGCTGGCGCGCGTCGCGTTACGGCATCGAGGGCAAGCTGATCGATTTCGGAAAACAGTGCGAAACGGAAACGCGCAGCCTGATCCATGAATTGATTGAGTTCATCGAGAAGGAAGTCGAGGAGTTCGGCACGGCGAAAGAGATCGCTTACATCGAGAGCTTGCTCGAAACCGGCACCGGCGCGGATCGCCAGCTTGAAGTCTGGCAGCGCACCAACGACCTCAAGAGCGTGGTCGATTTCATCGTCGCCGAGACGAACGCGAACCTGGATTGAGTCGCGGCTAGCGCGCGCTCGTTTTCCGCGCCACGCGCCAGACGAGCAACCCGGCCGCGCAACCGAGGCCCGCGGCCAGGCCCCACCAGATGCCCGCAGGGCCGAGCCGCGTGTGGAAACCAAGGAAGTAGCAGAGCGGAATCGCCACGACCCAATAGGAACAAAGCGCGATCAGGGTCGGCACGCGGACATCGCTCAGGCCGCGCAATGTCGCCATGCCGACCACCTGCACGCCGTCGACAATCTGAAAGACGCCCGCCACGACCAGCAGCGAAGCCGCGATGGCCACGACGGCGGGATCGAGCGTGAACCAGCCGGCCAGCCAGGGTCCCGCCAGGCTGAACACCACCGCGCCAAAGGTCATCACGGTGGCCGCCATGGCGAGGCCACCGAAGGCGATCAACCGCAGGCGGTCGCGCTCGCCCGCACCAAAGGCCTGGCCGACGCGCAGGCTGGTCGCAAAGGCCAGCCCGAGCGGCACCATGAAGGTGCTGGCCGCATAAGTGATCGCAATTTGATGAGCTGCGAGCGCGGGCGCTCCCAGCCAACCCATCAGGAACGCGGCGCCCGCGAACGCCATCACTTCCATCAGGAGCTGGATCGACCCGGGGATGCCCAGGCTGAAGAGCGCGCGGAAATGTTCCCAGCGCGGACGACGAAACCAGTGAATGGCGTGAATTTCATCCCGCAATCGCGGTGAATTCCAAGCCCAAATCGCCAGCATCAGGAAGGTGGCGCACCGCGCCAGCAAAGTCGCCAGTCCCGAGCCGGGCAATCCCAGTGCCGGTGCCCCGAACTTTCCAAACATCAGCGTGTAATTCAACAGGAGGTTCAGCGCGACCCCGGCCAACGCGCTCCACATGGGCGGGCGCGCCAGGTTATGCGCCTCGGCATATTGCTTCAACGTCTGCCAGAGCAGGGTCGGCACAATCGACCACGCAAAAAACCGCAGGAACGGCAAGGCCTGCCGCACGACTTCAGGGTCCTGCCCCAGGCGGGAAAAGAGCGGCTCCGCGACCCAGAGCCCGAGCGCGAGCGAGACACCCGTGGCGAGGGCCAGCAGCATGCCGTGGCGCAAAACTTCCCCCGCGGTGTCGCGCCGCCCCGCTCCCAGCGACTGCGCCGCGCGCACACCGACGGCGGACAAGAGACCAATGCTCGCGACAAACGCCGGCGACTGGATGCTAATCGCCAGGGCGCTGGCGGCCAGCGGGACGACCCCGAGATAGCGGCCCACCATCAGGGCGTCGCAAAACTGCATGGCCATCTGCGCGAGCTGGCCGGTAATCATGGGCACGGCGAGCCGCAGGGTGGCCCGCGTCTCGACGAGCCAGCCGGTGCGCGAACCGGGCACTGGGGTGACGGTGGCTTCCATGGGAGGCCGCACTTAAGCCAGCCGGGGGCCGACTGCGAAAAAATTCGTGCCGGAGCCGGAGGAAAAGGCGTGCGTTCGGGTTGCGTCGCCCGCCGACCCGCGCCACCATCGCCCTTCCCCGAAAATGCCCGACCGAGTTTTCACCCAGCCGATCGATCCCGATCTGACGCCGGGCGCCCGCAACGCGATTCACGTCTGCCTCCGCCTGCAACCGGACGAGCGGATGACCATCATCACCGACGAGGCCTCGCGCGAGATCGCAGGCGCCCTCCAACGGGAGATTGAATCAGTCGGCGCGGACTATTCCGTCTTTGTCCTCGAGCAGCACGCGACGCGGCCGCTGCAGCACATGCCGCAGGTCATCTTGGACGATCTCGCCAAGTCACAGGTCAGTGTCTTCTGCGCGATGACGCAGACCGGCGAGCTGGGTTCCCGGATCGAGATGACCGCGGTGGTGAACCGGCAAAAAATCCGCCATGGCCACATGGTGAACATCAACAAGCAGATCATGCTCGAGGGCATGCGCGCGGACTTCCATGCGGTTGATGAACTCAGCCAGCGACTCGTGGAGAAGGCACGCAAGGCCGAACGCATCACCTGCAAGACGGGCCACGGCACCGATTTCACCGCCGAGTTCTCGCCCTACCTCCGCTGGATTAAGACCAGCGGCATCATTACAACCGAAAAATGGGGCAACCTGCCCGGCGGCGAAATTTTCACCTCGCCCTTCAACACGAACGGCACCTTTGTCGTCGACGGCGTGGTCGGCGATTATCTCTGCGAGAAATACGGCGACCTGAAGGAAACTCCGCTGACCATCCAAATCGAGAACAACCGCATCAAGGCGATGCACTGCAAGAACGACGCGCTGCTGCGTGAGTTCGCGGCCTACACGAGCACGGACGAGAACAGCAACCGCGTGGGCGAATTCGCGGTCGGCACCAACACCGCCTGCCGCGGCGTGATCGGCCATATTCTGCAGGACGAGAAGATTCCCGGCATCCACATCG
>JANMQT010000171.1:0-12165 GCA_031370675.1 Verrucomicrobiota bacterium | reverse complement strand
GCGTGATTCCCATTGAAGTCACTTCGATCCGGTGAAAGCATCGCGCGATGGAAGTCACCGAGCGCTACGTCGCTGGATTGCCGAAGGATCAGAACGCGATCGATCTTTTCGCCGGCGAGTGGAGCTCCCGATTCCCCGCCCACCGCGCGGATCTCACCGGCGGACAGTCCGGCCTTTACGAGGACGAACGCGTGCTTTGGGCGGTGGAGCAATTGGGCGGATTGAAGGACAAGCGCGTGCTCGAACTCGGCCCGCTCGAGGCCGCGCACAGCTACATGGCCGAGCAGCTTGGCGCCGCATCCGTGCTCGCGATCGAGGCCAATTCGCGGGCCTATTTGAAGTGCCTGATCGCAAAGGAGATTTTTGGCCTGCAACGCACCCGCTTTGTGCTCGGGGATTTTTGCGAGTACCTCCGCGAGCGCCCCGCCGGGCCAAAGTTTGATGTCTGCTTCGCCAGCGGCGTGCTCTACCACATGCGCGACCCGATCGCGCTGCTCGAGGGCATCGCGCGACACGCCGATTCGGTCTACGTGTGGTCGCACTACAACGAGCCGGCGATCCTCGATCCGCGTCCGGAAACCGCGCAGCGTTTTGGCCCGATGGTCTCGCTGGAACGATTCGGCCGGACATTCGAGCTGCGTGAACTCATCTACCAGGAAGCGGTTCTCTGGGGCGGTTTCTGCGGCGGCAACGCGTCGTCCGGTTACTGGATGAAACGGCAGGATATTCTCGACGCACTTCGTTTGGTAGGCTTCACCCGCATCGCGACAGGAATCGAGCAGCCGGACCATCCGAACGGCCCTGCGTTCTGCATCGCGGCTTCGCGCTAATTTGCCGCGCTCGTCGCGTCAAACGTTCGGCTCAAATCGCCGCTGCACCCGCTCGATCGAGACCGCGTGGCCCGTTTCCGCGTCGACACTCACGATCGCGCCGGAGATTTGGACTTCCGGTGTGCGCGCGACGGGTGAAGGGGACGGCATGGCACTGAGGAAGCGCTCGAGGATCGGCGCGACGTCGGAACCGATGATCGAATCCAGCGGGCCGCACATGCCGGCGTCGCACAGGAACGCGGTGCCGCCGGGCAGGATTCGCTCATCGCTCGTCTGCACGTGCGTATGCGTGCCAACCACCGCCGACACTTTGCCATCGAGGAACCGGCCCATCGCCACTTTTTCGCTCGTAGCCTCGGCGTGCATGTCCACGAAGATCACCTTGGTCTGTGCGCGCATCTTTTCGACCTCGACCTGGATAGCGAGAAACGGGTTCTCCAAGGCCAGTTTCATGAACGTGCGGCCCTGGACGTTGATCACGCCGATCGGCCCCTTGGCGGTGTCGAGCACGATCGATCCGGCGCCCGGGACGCCGGGCGGATAATTGATCGGACGCAGGAGTCGCGGCTCGGTGGGCAGGTAGCCCGCGATCTCGCGCTGGTCCCAAATGTGGTCGCCGGTCGTGATCACCGCCGCGCCGGCGCGGAGCAGGTCGATGCTGATCTTCGAGGTGATGCCGCGGCCGTTGGCGGAGTTTTCGCCGTTGACGATGATGAAATCGATCCCATGCTCGTCGCGAATGTGCGGCAACGATTCGATGACCGCCCGGCGTCCCGGCTCGCCCACAATGTCGCCGAGAAAGAGAATCTTGATGAGCATCGGGCGGCAGGATAATCCGGCGGGCCATTGGTTCAACCGCATCCTCGCGATCGCGGCGATCGGCGTCACCCTGCTTCCCTGCGCGACCCCGGCCGCCGCGCAACGCGTCAGCCCGCTGGGCGAGAGGCATGACTGGTCCGAGTTCGACGCCTTCCAGCAGACCATGACCCGCGCCGAGTTCGAGCGCCTGCTGCGTGAGCTCTACGCGCCGACCGGCGACTGGGAATCGTACATCAAGATCGAGGACGATCGCGCCTGGCTCGTCACGGACTCTAGGAACCCCGACAAGCTGTACGAATTGCGCTTCGCCACGAACGGGGTCGCCGAGAAGCGGTCATTGAATTTCTGGCGGACCCGCGAGAAACTCCGGGAGCCGCGAAGCAAAGCCGGGCGGCCATCTGGCCGGCCGATCGAGGGGCTGCGTGTGGCGCTGGATCCCGGCCATCTCGGTGGCGAATGGGCCCGCATGGAGGAGCGCTGGTTCCAGATCGGCGAGGCACCGCCAGTCAAGGAGGGTGAGATGACGCTCGCCGTGGCAAACTTGATCGCGCCGCGACTCGAGGCGCTCGGCGCCACCGTGCTTTGGGTCCGTCGCGAAATCGGGCCGGTCACCACCACGCGACCCGACAAGATGATCGACGCCGCGCGTGGCTCACTGGTAGAGCGCGGCGTGACGGACGCCCGCGAAACCTACACGGGGCCCGGCGATCCGGAGCGCGAGAAATCCGTGCAATGGGAGGCTGAAAAACTCTTTTACCGAATCAGCGAAATCCGCACGCGGGCCCGGCTGGTCAACGACGTGCTGCGTCCCGATGTCACGCTTTGCCTGCATTTCAACGCGGAGGACTGGGGTGAACCCGCGAAGCCTGCGCTGGTGGAAAAAAATCACCTGCACATGCTCGTCAGCGGAAACTACGGGACGCCCGAACTGCGCTACGACGACGTGCGCTTCGAGATGCTTTTGCGCCTGCTTTCGCGCGTGCACGAGGAAGAAATTCCGCTGGCCGGGGCGGTCGGCGGCGCACTCGCCGCGGGCACCGGGCTGCCCCCGTATGAATACACCGACAACCGCGCCATCCGGGTCGGTCCCTCCCCGTACGTTTGGGCGCGCAATCTTCTCGCGAACCGCCTCTACCGCTGCCCGGTGATTTACTGCGAGCCCTACGTCATGAATTCGCCCGATGTCTTCGCGCGGGTGCAAGCTGGCGACTACGAGGGGCTCCGCGAAGTGGCCGGGAAGATGAGGCCGAGCATCGTGCGCGAGTATGCGGATGCGGTGATTGCGGGGTTGCTCGAAGCGTATGGGGAGCCGGCTGGAAACCGACGGTGATGAGTTAAGCGTCAAGGGTTAACCGGGGGCCATTAGCCGGCTGGCACCTCTGCTGCTGGCGTTCGACTTTCGACATTCGACTTTCGACGCCTTACGCTCAGTCGATGAGCGCAGCGCGCATTCTCGTCGTGGGAGCCGGCTATGTCGGCGAGGCGTTTGCCGATCTCGCGCAGGCGACCGGGCGCGAGGTCGTGGCCTGCACCGGCTCGGACGAATCGGCGCGGACCCTCGCGGCCGCCAAGAGGTACCAGGTGTCAGTTTGTGACGCCTCGGATTCCGGCAGCGTGGCTCGCGTGCGGTCGGAACGTGGTGAGTTCGACCTCGTCTTGTTCAGCGCGAGCTCAGGACGGGGCGGCGCGGATCGATATCGTTCGGTCTATCTCGAGGGCGCGCGGAACCTGGCCGCCGTTTTTCCGGACGCGCATCTGGTCTACACGGGCAGCACCTCGGTTTACGCGCAGACCGACGGGTCCTGGGTCGACGAGGGCAGCGCGGCCGAACCGGATCGTGAGACCGGAAAACTGCTCGTGCAGACCGAACAGGTGGTGACCGGCGCGGGGGGTACGGTCGCGCGTTTGGCGGGAATCTATGGGCCGGAGCGCTCCGTGCTCCTGCGCAAATTTCTGGCGGGTACCGCCGTCCTCGAGGGGGACGGTTCCCGCTGGATCAACCAGGCGCATCGCAACGACATCGTACGCGCGCTCTGGACGTTGGGCGAGCGGCCGGGAATGACCGCGGGACAGATTTTCAACGTGTGCGACGACCAACCGCTCCAGCAGCATGAATGCTATGGGTGGCTGGCGCGCCACTACGGGCGCCAGCTCCCTCCGCCTGCGCCGCCGGACTACGACCGGAAGCGCGGCTGGACGAACAAGCGGGTCTCCAATGCTCGCCTCCGCGCCCTCGGCTGGACGGCGGCGTTCCCGGCGTTTCTCGACGCCGTGCGGGCCGGGCTCGACCCCGGTCAGGCCGCGGCGGATTCCGCTTCGGCAGATTCTGCGTGAATCGGCGGTGGTTCGCCGTTAAGGATCGTGCTTCCTACCCCGACGGTCATGCGTGAAATCAAACTCTCCGGCCGCGAAGCCGCCGTCATCCGCGCCATCGGGTTCGCCGTGGGGGTCGGCGGCCAGGACCTCATCGATGCCACGCGCATCGAACCCGATCAGCTTGTCGAAATTCTCAACGCCATGATTTCCTCCGGGCTGGTCGAGAGCACGCCCTACGTGGAGGCGACGACGGTCGAGACGCACGCGGCGACCGAGTTTGAAACGAATCCGTCCTTTACCAACGAGCTCAAGCGCGCCATCGGACGCGGGCGCTTCCGCGAAAAATATCTTTAGTTCCCTCCTCCAAACTGCGGTCATGGTCCGCGGTCAGCCGCCGACGACTGCCTCCAATTTCCACCGTCATCATGTCCGAAAAACCCATTCGCGTTTATCTCGCCGGCGAACTCTTCAGCGCCAAGCATCTGCTCGGAAATGCCGTCCTCGGCCAGGCGCTGTGGGATTGCTCGGAGGGGCGCTACGTCGCGCTGGTGCCGCAGGATCTCGAGCAACGCGAGACCAGTGCGCAGGCCATTCGCGACCAGGACATCCGCGCGCTGATGTCATGCGATGTCGGGATCTTTCATTACGACGGGCATGAGCTGGATTCCGGGACCGTGGTGGAATTTCTCTTCGCGAAGTTCGCGGACATCCCGTCGGTCTTGTTGCGCACGGATTTCCGGAGCGCGGGCGACCAGGGCAAGGACGGCGACCCGTGGAACCTGATGACGAGCTTTTTCCCGCGCACGCGCTCGGTCGTGCTGAACGCGATGGAGCTTTATCACGAGGGCTTGGATCGGACCGACCAGCCGACGCCGGAAGCCATCTCGACGGACAAGCGGGGGATCGACGCCACCATGGTGATGATCGACCGTGTGGCCCGCGAATGCATCGCCGCGCTTGAGGAGGCGCGGGCCGACACGCCGGTGTTGTCGCGCGCGCTGGCCGGGCCGGTCTACGAATGGCTGTCGCATCTGCCCGGCTTCAAGGCCGGTGCGGACGTGATGCACATCGAGTTCGCGCAAGCGCTCGTGGAGAAGCAGGCCAAGGGCCTGTTGTGATGGGAGCGCTGGGACAGATCGTGGCGGACCGATTGAACGCCGGAAAATTGCGCGTAGCGTCGGCTGTCCGGCGTCTTCTCATCCCCGCGCCGGTGAATCCGCCGACTCCCCGCCCGTGAGGCTGAACTGGCTCAAGTTTTATCGCTATTCCCACGTTGTCCGCTACCAAGCGTACGCGGGCCTGCGCAACGAGATCGCGCGCACCTACATCGGCGTGATGTGGTGGTTGCTCGAGCCGACTCTCAGCGCGCTGACGCTCTACCTGGTTTTCGGCATCCTGTTGAATTCCAAGCGGGCCGATTTTCTGCCGTTCCTGCTGGTGGGCACCTTTTCCTGGCAATGGTTCGCCGGCTCCCTCGTCGGGGCCGCAAATTCGATCGTGGCGAAATCCAGCCTGATGCAGCAGGTCTATCTGCCGAAGATCATTTTTCCAATGGTCAGCGTGCTGAACAACACCTGGAAATTTCTGTTCGCGTTCACCGTCCTGATCGCCGTGGTTTCCGTCGCCCACGCGCCGCCCACCTGGGCCTACCTGGCCCTGCCGGCGGTGATCTTTGTGCAGTTCCTGCTGAACCTGGCGATCGGCGTCCCGCTGGCCGCGTGGATTCCGTATTTCCGCGACGGCAGCACCGTGATCAGCGCAGTACTCATGCTGCTGAGTTTCATCTCCGGCATCTTCTTTTCACCCGACCAGGTGCCCGCCCAATACCAGCTCGCGATGCAGCTCAATCCGATGACGATTCTCATGACCTCGTATCGCGAAATCATGCTGAACGGCGCGTGGCCCGCGTGGCCGCCGCTGCTGGCGGTGGCGACCGGTTCGTTGCTCGCCCTCTTCGCTGGATTTGTCCTGCTCGATCGCCTCGATCTTTCGCTCCCGAAAGTCTCGACCTGAACGCCGCTGAAGCGATGTCGCACCCTGTCCAAACCCGCCCGGTCATCACCCTGCAAAAGGCCGGGGTCTGTTACCGGCTGAAGCGCAAGATTGCCGGCAGCAACCGCTACTGGGCGCTCAACGATGTCAGCCTCGAGGTGCACAAGGGCGAGACGCTCGGCATCCTCGGCTCCAATGGCGCGGGCAAGAGCACGTTGATGAAATTGATGGCCGGCATCGTCGCGCCGGATCGCGGCACCGCCTGGCGCGACCCCGACGAAAAAATCACGCTGCTCTCGCTCGGGGTCGGCTTTGAAAGCAATCTCACCGGCCGCGAAAACGCCATCCTGAGCGCACTCCTGCTCGGACTGCATCGCCACACCATCGACAAGCGGCTCGACAAGATCCGTGACTTCGCCGAGCTGGGCGAATTCTTCGAGCAGCCCGTCTACATGTACTCCAGCGGCATGATGGCGCGGCTCGGGTTTTCCGTCGCGATGGAGGTCCATCCCGATGTGTTGCTGCTCGATGAGGTTCTCTCGGTCGGTGATCACTCGTTTCAAGAAAAGTCGGCGGAGGCGATTCGCGGGCTCATGGCTTCGGATCGAACAGTCGTGCTCATTTCGCATGACATGAACATCATCGCGGGGCTTTGCGATCGCGCGGTCTGGATCGATCGGGGGCTGACCCGGGCGACCGGAACCGTCGCGGAAGTGTCGGCGCAGTATCTCGCGTAGGCGGCGCCACGAGTCGTCACCGCGCATGAAATTTTCGATCGTCATCCCGTCGTTTCAGCAGGCGGATTTTCTGCGCGCGACGCTGGACAGCGTGTTGACGCAGGATTACGCGGATCGCGAAATCATCGTGCGCGACGGCGGAAGCACGGATGGATCCGTCGACCTCCTGCGCGAACTCGGGCGCGACGGCGCCTTTCACTGGACCTCCGAGCCGGACGGCGGCCAGGCCGAGGCGATCAACCGCGGGCTGCGCGAGGCGACCGGTGAAATCCACGCATACCTGAATTCCGACGACGTGTATTACCCCGGTGCGCTGCGGCGCGTGGCGGAATATTTTACGGCGCATCCCGACTGCCTCGTGCTTTACGGCCAGGCCGACCACCTCAATCGCGACGGTTCGGTGATGGAACCCTATCCGGTGGAACCATGGGATTACACGCGCCTGCAAACCGTGTGTTTTCTCTGCCAGCCCGCGGTTTTTTGGCGGCGTGAGGTCGAGGAGAGGTTCGGCGTGTTCGATCCGTCGCTCCATTTTGCGATGGACTACGAATACTGGCTGGGACTCGGGAAGGAGATCGCGTTTCACCACCTGGAGGGCCCGCCTCTGGCGGGATCGCGCCTGCACGCCGACACGAAAACGATGAGCCAGCGCGTGCCGGCCCATGAGGAATACCTGCAAGTTGTGTTACGCCACGACGGCGAACGCCCGGCCGTCTTGAAGTGGCTGCGAGCGATCGCGGAGCTTCGCCTCGCGGCGGTGAAACCACCTCCGGCCACGCGGTTCGGACGCGCGGCGACCTACGTGCGATATCTCTTCGCCGCCGCCTGGAAATTCGCCGTGCCGCCCGGCGCCGACTTATTCGCCGAAGCCAAGGCGGCGTTGCTCAAGCGGAAGATGTAGCCGGGCCGAAGTTGGCGTCACGTCTTCACTTTGCTCCGCTCGATCCACGCGTCGTGGATCTCCACAAAGACATCGTCAAGATTCTTCGTGATGTCCCATTGCGGAAAGCGTGTCTTCATCCGCGCGAGATTTGAGAGGTAGCACAGATGATCGCCCCGGCGGGCCTGCTCGACATACTCGTGCTGCATCGGCTTCCCGCTGATTGCCTCAATCTGCGCAAAGGCCTCGAGAATCGAAATCGAATTCGCGCGCCCGCCGCCGAGATTGAAAACCTCGCCGCGTCCCGGCTGCTCGATGAAGCATTCCATGAAGCGCGCCACGTCAAACGAATGGATGTTGTCGCGCACCTGCTTCCCCTTGTAACCAAAGACCCGGTATTTCCGGCCTTCGAGATTGCATTTGATGAGGTAGCTGAGAAAACCGTGCAGCTCGACGCCGGAGTGATTCGGGCCCGTCAAACAACCACCGCGCAGGCAGCAGGTCGGCATTTGGAAATAGCGCCCGTACTCCTGCACCATCACGTCGGCCGCAACCTTTGAGGCTCCAAAAACGGAATGCATGGTGTGATCGATCGGGAAGGTTTCCGCGATGCCATCGACATCGAGCGGATCGGCGTAATCCCAGCGCGTTTCGAGTTCCTTGAGCGGAAGGAAGTTCGGCGCGTCGCCGTACACCTTGTTGGTGGACATGTGTAGAAACGGCGACTCCGGACAGTGCAGGCGCGCAGCTTCCAGCAGGTTGATCGTCCCGCCGGCGTTGACGTCGAAATCGTCCAGCGGACGCGTGGCCGCCAAATCGTGGCTCGGCTGGGCGGCTGCGTGCACGATGGCGTCCGGCTTGATCCGCTCCACGGCGGCCTCCAGCGCCCGGCGGTCGCGGATATCGACCTCGTGATGGGTGAAATTGGGTTGGGCGGACTCAAGCCGCGTGCGATTCCACGTCGTGTCGCCCGCCGGGCCGAAGAAATCGGCCCGCATGTTGTTGTCGATGCCGTGCAACTCCCAGCCCCGCTCGCAAAAATACGACGCGACTTCGCTGCCGATCAGGCCACTCGAACCGGTGACGAGCATTTTACGGTTGGCACTCATGCGGGAGCACAGGGTTTCGCTGGAAACGGGCCAAATTGCAATCGGAGATGCGCCGCCGGAAGGCCCGCCTGCGCCGGCCGCGCCGGGCGGTTTCCCGTCGTCGACCGCTTGCGCCGCGGCGGACATTGGTGCAAGCGAAATCGAGCTGTCGCCGGGCAGCCGCCGAAATTCGAGCGACCTGCCCACCGATGTTCGTCTCCCTCATCGTTCCCAGCTTCAACCAGGGGCGCTTCCTCGCGGACTGCCTGCGGAGCATCGTGAGCCAGGCCGGCGCGGCGCCGGAGATCATTTTCGTCGATGGCGGGTCGACCGACGAGACGCTCGCCGTGGCCGGGGAGTTCCGCGGCTCCATCACGCATTTCATCAGCGAACGCGACGAGGGCCAGGCGGACGCGATCAACAAGGGCCTGCGCCTGGCGAGCGGGGAGCTCGTCACGTGGTTGAACTCCGATGATTTCCTGGAAGCCGGCGCGCTGGACCACATGCGGGACGCGGCCGGGCGGGCGCCGCTGGCGCCGTTTTACATCGGACTCGGGTCGCGCACCGATCGCGGCGGAAGCACGCGTGTCCCGTTTTATCCGGAGCATTTCGAGTTCCGCCGCGAGGCGCTGCTCTGGGGACTGAACTTCGTGCTGCAGCCGGCAACCTTCATTCGACGCGCCGCGCTCGCGCAAATCGGGGGTACGGTGGCTACGGGACTGGGCTACGCGCTGGATACGGATTTGTGGATTCGCCTGAGTGCGTTGGGCGACCCGGTGTTGGTTCCGCACCTCATCGCGTGCAGTCGCGAATACGCGGAAACGAAGACGGCGCAGGGAGGCTGGGAACGATTCCGGGAAATTCAGCAGGTGGCGGCGGCAGCCACCGGCGCGGCGCTAACCCCGGGCGTCCTTGCGGAATTGATGCGGTTGCTGCACGAGCAGTGGCTGGCCGACCCCGCGGTCCGCGCGCGGCTCCCGGCGGAAACCGAACAAAGAATTCTGGCCGGGTGGGCCGCCGCAGCCGAAGGGCTGCGCAATCTGACCGGACGCGAGGATGGCTTTCCGATTAAAAGACCCAAGGCGGTCGGACGCGATCCCGGCACACGGCCATGAGGATTTATTTTAGCAGCCGCGTGCTTCAGCCGAAACGCAGCGGTGGCATCGTGGCGTATTTTCTCGGCGTCGTGGAGGCCATCGCGGCGCGCGCGCAATCCTTGGATGAGATTCATCTGGGCCTGACGCTCCACGGCGGGGAATTCGGAAAGGCCCTGCCCCATCCGGTGCAGCATCATTGGCTGGCTGGACTGGCTCCAGCGATCCAGGCGGAAAGCGAGCAGTCCCTGATCGACCGACTGAAGCCCGACTGGGTCGTTTATTTCGTCGCGGACCCGCTGAACTATTACGGCCACGGGGAATTCAGGGTGGCCACGTGCCTGGCGGATCTGCAGCACTTGCACTTTCCCTATTTTTTCCCGCCGGCCGATCGACTGGCGCGAGACCAGGCGTTCGGTTCCGCGGTCGGTTTTTCGGATCTCGTCTTTACGTTGTCCCACTTTTGTCAGCAGGACATAGCGAAGACGTTCCGGCTCGCGGCCTCCGAGATTCGCGTGGTCTCTCCGGCGTTGCGCGGCCGCTTTCTCGACGGGCCCGCCCCTGTCGCTGAAATCGCGCAAACCCGGGGAAAATTTGGTCTCCCTGCGAACTTCGCGATTTTCCCGGGCAACTTCTGGCACCACAAGAATCACGCGCGCCTGCTCCGCGCCTTTGCCCAATGGCATGGGAACGGGAGGTCGCAGCCCGCAGTCGCCAACGGTTTCGCGCCGTATCTTGTTCTCGTGGGAAGTCCGGTGGAGCGCGACCCAAGATTGCAGTCGCTGCTGCGCGAGGGGAAACGGGAGGGTTGGCTCTCGACCCTCGGCTACGTCAGCGAACATGAGCTGCACGCGTTGGTCAGCGGCGCGCGTTGCCTCGTCTTTCCTTCGCTCTTTGAAGGCTTCGGCATTCCAGTCCTCGAGGCCCTGGCGATGGGGCGCCCGGTCGCGTGCTCACGTTCGACGAGTCTTCCCGAGGTGGGCGGTGCACTGCCGCACTATTTCGATCCCGACGACCAGGCGTCGATGCGGGCCGCGCTGCAAGCGGCCTGGGTCCAGGAAGGCGGCGAGGAATTTCGCGGTCGCGCGTGTGCGCAGGTGCAATCGTTTCACTACCGTCAGTCCGGCGACACGCTGCGACGGGCGCTAGGAGATTTCGCCGGGCCGCGCCCGCCGCGCCAGGCGGCCGAGTACGGCGCGGTCGACGAGCCGCCGCTGGTCAGCATCGTCACGCCTTCGTTTCAACATGCGGCCTTTCTGCCGCAATGCATCGAGAGCGTGCTTGGCCAGGATTATCCGCATCTCGAATTCTCGGTGTTCGATGGCGGTTCCACCGATGGATCCGTCGAGATTCTTCGCGGCTACGGGGATCGGTTTCATTGGGAGAGTGGACCCGATGGCGGGCAGACGCATGCCATCAACAAAGGGTTGCGGCGCGCTCGCGGCCAGATCCTCGCGTACCTGAACAGCGATGATTTCCTGCTGCCCGGCGCGGTCTCGGCCGTGGTGAAGGCGTGGCGTCTCAATCCAAGCGTTGATGTTTTCTACGGCCGGGCGCATTGGACCGATGAGCACGGCGAAATCACGTCGCCGTATCCGACGAGGTCATTCGAACCCGACGCGTTGCGGGCCGACTGCTTCCTCTGCCAGCCGGCGACCTTTTGGCAGCGCCGCGTGATGGAACGCTTCGGGCTGTTCGACGAACGTTACCAGTACGCGATGGACTATGAATACTGGCAGCGCATCCTCGCGGGCGGCGGCCTGATTTCCTTTGTCGATCAATTCCTGGCTTGCTCGCGAGTGCATGAGGCGACGAAGACGCGGTCGCAGCGCGGTCGCGTCTTCAAGGACATTTTTTCCAGCCAATGGCAGCTCTGGGGCGGCGTGCATCGGGACTGGTGGCTGGGCTTGCTCCACCACCTGGCCGACGAGCGCCGAGGCATGTGGCCGCGCTTGCTTCCCTCGAAAGAATCAGCGCGCCGCCGGTTCGCGGATCGTTTGTCGCGCCTGGTGCGAAATCCATTTGCCGGCCGTGGCCACGGTCGCGCGCGGCGGCGGCGGGGCGGGTTCTTCCCCGACGGTTGGGTTGCCCCCACGTGTTGGATCGACCTCAACCTGCCGAAGCCGACCGAGCTGGACCTCGAAGGCACCAGCCCTGCCGCCAACGAGGTGCGCGTTCTGGTGGGCGGGAGCGAACGCTGCCGGGCGCAGGCCCGGGCCGGCGAGCCATTTCGGCTGGCGTGGCAATTGCCCGCAGGCCGGCATCGCATCTACATCCGGGCCACGGGCACGCTTCGCCCGGGTCAGGAAACCGCCACCGCGTTCCAGCTCAACGCGACCAATCTCTTTCTTCATTGAGGGGATTCGCCCGCCGGGCATCCTTGCGCCATGCGCCCATCGCAACTTGTCG
>JANMQT010000149.1:0-9124 GCA_031370675.1 Verrucomicrobiota bacterium | reverse complement strand
CCACCAAAGCCGCGGCCACGGCGAGCCCGGCAAAGATCTGCTTTCGCGACACGCGAACTTTGCCCGTGGCTACTGCCGCATTCTCCCTCGAATCCGCCTTGGGCCGCCGCGGCGGCGGAAAGTCGCGCGGCAAATCCGCCGCGACCAGTTGATGGACGTCCACGATCTGCGCCGGATCGTCGAGCGGCCTTGCGTCCACTTTGACGAAGGTCGCACCGACGTCGCGCTCCGCCTGGACCACCTCCGCGGCGGACGCCGTCGCCAGAATCTGTCCGCCGTGCGCCAGGTCTAGCAGGCGGGCCGTGCGGTTTAGCGCCGGGCCAAAGAAATCCTTGCCGCGTTTTTCCGCGCTGCCGAAGTGCAACGCCATGCGCACCCGGATTCCGTCCACCGCGCTGAAATCCTCCAACGCCAGCGCACGCTGCAGCGCGATGGCCGCGTTGGCCGCGTCGGCCGGCCTGGCAAAGGAAACAAAAAACGCATCGCCCGCAGTCTTGAAGATTTTTCCGCCATGCTCGCCCACGACCTTGCGCATGATGGCATCGTGTCGCGCCACGGCCTTCTCCATGGCCGCGCGGTGGTTCAGCCAGCGGACGCTCGAGCTTTCAATGTCGGTGAAGAGGAAGGCGTGCAGCCCGGCGATCGAAGTGGACATGGACAGTGAGGACTTCGGCCAACCGGCGTGCCTATTTCTCCTTAAGCGTCGTCACGCCGTCCCAATCCTGAACGGGATTGGCAAGATGATGCTGGCAGCGCGTGACGTAGAGGCGACTGGGTCCATCGTTCGTTTTCAAGCGGACAGCCTCGCCAAAGGCCTCGAGCGCGTTTTTGAAATCCCCGACCCGGTAGCGCTTGAGGCCATCGGCAAAGACGGCATGAGACGGCGCCGCCTCGGCCAGTTCCTGCGGCTCGAAATGGCCCAGGGCCTCGAACACGGCGACCGGCTGCTGCTTTCCCTTGACGCGCAAAACGTCGACTTCGCGCACGGGGTGCTTCTCGACCAGCAGCTTCATGGTGGGTTCGGCCACCAGAATCTGGACATCGTAAAGCCGCGTTGCGGCTTCGAGGCGCGAGGCGAGATTCACGCTGTCGCCGATGGCAGTGTACTCCATTCGCTTCGGCGACCCGATACTGCCCAAAATGGCGGGACCGGTGTTGAGCCCGATACCGATCTGAATAAGGCGGCTTCCCGCTTGCGCGCGCGCTTGGTTGAAGGTCTTGAGGGCCGACGCCATCCCGCAGGCGGCGAGCAGGGCGCGATCGGCATCGCCCGGGCGGACAAAGGGCGCGCCAAAGAGCGCCATGATCGCGTCGCCAATGTATTTGTCCAGGATGCCGCCGTGGTGAAAGATCACCTCCACCATCTCCGCGAAGTAGGCATTGAGCATCGACACGGTTTCGCGCGGCCCGATGGTCTCGGCGATGTTCGTAAACCCGCAGATGTCGGAAAAGAGAATGCTGATTTCCTGCTCGCGGCCCTCGAGGGCCTGGCCGCCCGAGGCCAGGAGCTCATCGGCAACCTCCTTGCTCATGTAGCGCGCCATGGTGGTGCGGGCGCGTTTCTCGGCGCTGAGGTCTTCGAAGATGAGCAGCGTGCCGACCACGTTCTGGCTGGCCTCGCGCAACGGAACCGCGGTCATGTTCACCGACGCCACCTCTCCGTTCGGCCGGTGCAGATCCGCGTCCGGGGTGAGATCGGTTTCGCCGGACGCCGCCACTTTCTCGACGCTTGCGACGACCCAGAAGTTCTTTTCGCGGAAGGTGTCGGAGGCATTCTGGCCGAGCAGCATGGCGACGTCGATGGTCCCGCCGCCGAACATGTCCACGGCCGCTGGGTTGGCCGAGGTGATCACACCCTTTGCGTCGAGGGCGAGCATGCCGTTGCTCGTCGAGCGCAGGATGCTCTCGTTGTAGTCGCGAATCTGTATCACTTCGTCGAAGAGCCGCGCGTTCTCGAGGCAAATCGCGGCCTGGGCGGAAAAAGCGCGCAAGCGGTTCTCGTCCTGCAACGAAAACTGCCCGCCGCGCTTGTTCAGCACCTCGGCGACACCAATCGGCTGGCCAGCCTTGTTCAACACCGGCACGGCGAGAATGCAGCGCGTGATGAAGCCGGTGGCGCGGTCGACGGCCGGACTGAACCGCGCGTCGGCATATGGATTGGTGATGTTTTCGGCCTTGCCGGTCGTGAAGACCGAGCCCGCAATGCCCTGGGTGGAGGGGATCCGGATTTCCTTCCGGCCGAGACCCTCGGCAAAACGGCTCCACAGCTCCTTGGTTTTTCGATCGTAGATAAACAGCGTGCTACGCTCGGCGTTCAACAGATCCGTGGTGGCCCGCATGATGCGCTCGAGCAGCGGATCGAGCTGGAGTTCCCCCATCAGATCCTGGCTGAGCCCGAGAATCTGGGCCTCCTCGCGCAATCCCTCGGTCATGAGATTGAACCCACGAAAGAGGTCCGCATACTCATCCGTGGACGTGATGCGCAGGTGCACATTGTGGTCGCCCCGCTCGATGCACTTCATCCCCTCGAGCAACTTCGCCGCGGAACGCGAAACCTCACCGGCGGTGAGGATGGCCATGATGACCGTCCCGACCATGCAGACAAAGACGACGCCCCCCACCCACAGCCACAGAGCCGGGAGCAAACCAGGGGCCGGCTGCACGCCCATCCGGCCGATAAGTTGGGTGACCTTGAAGGCGATCGACAACGCGAAGAAAACGAGCGGGAGGGCCGTGACGAAAACCGCCAGATAAAGGAGCTTCCGGCGGAGACTGGTCGAGCGCAGGCGGGCCTTCTGCTCGTCCGTGCTGATGTCGCCGCCCGGCAGCGCCGAGAGCCGCTCGAGCGCGGGCGCGACCGCGCGCGAGACGGCAAAGAACTCGAAGATGCCATGCGTAGGCGACGCGAAGAAAAGGATAATCGTAAACAGCGTCCACATCTGCCAGGACTGGAACCGCCCGTCGAAAAAATAATTTCCGCCCAGCGTCATGATCATTCCCGCGATGGCCGCGCCGGGTCCATGAAAAAACGTCACACGCGTGAATGCGTACATCGGCAGGTTGAGCGCGCGCACGATGGCGCGGGAGACCACCTCGGGCGGCGGGATTTCACCGCGGTCGACCGCGGAGAGCGCCAGTCCAATGCGTTGATAGTTCCGGTGGATGAAAAAGATGTCCGGAATCACGTAGAGGCACATGCCCCACGGAATCGAGATCACAAAGAACCACCACTGCCGGCCTGTAAACTCGAGGCCGAGAAAAAACAGGAGGAAACATACGGCCACCGCCACCAGCGAGCCTTGAACGTATGTCCAAATCAGGCGCAGGTAGAGGCGTCGCGAATAGCCACCCTTGCGGCGATCGATCTCCGGCACCGGTTGTTCGCCGGAGGGCGGACGCGAAACGCCCGGGGTGGTCGTGGTGGTGGCCGTTGCCATGCTCGGGTCGCGCGAATATGCGCACGACCCCCGTGGCAGAGCGAGACAAAATCAGGCCCGGGCCCGACCGGGCACCAAAGTCTTCCGCGATGCGAAAAACTCGGCCGCCGCCTTCTCGGCAATGGCCATCGTGGGCGCGTTCGTATTGCCGCGGGGAACGACCGGCATGATCGACGCATCGATCACGCGGAGGCCCTCCACGCCATGCACCCGCAGCTCGGCGTCCACGACTGCCGCCGGATCCGAGGCCGGGCCCATCGCGCAGGTCCCGACCGGATGGTACAGCGTCTCGCATTTCTGTCTGACGAACTCGGCTAGCTGCGAGTCCGTGGCAACGCCAGGACCGGGCAGCATTTCCGCGGTTCGAAGCCCCGACCAAGCGGTCGAACCGAAGACCCCGCGGGCCATCTTCAGTCCCTCGACCAGAAGCGCCAGATCCCGCTCGTCGTTCAGATAGCGCGGATCGATACGGGGCGGATCGAGTGGATTGGCGGAACGCAGGGAAATCCGCCCGCGGCTAAAGGGCTGCAGCAGCGTCCCGCCCAGGCTGGCGGCGTGAAACTTTTCCCGACCCAGCCCGTGATTGTTAAAGTAGCCCGGCGCCATGTGGAACTGCAGGTCGGGCGCGGCCTGGTCAGGCTGGATACGCACGAAGGCGCACAGCTCCGCGACATTTGAAGCCAGCGGGCCCTTCCCGTGGAGAAAATATTTCGCCACGCTCCCGAGCGTCTCCGCGCTCCCGAGGGTGTCGCGATGATTCACACCCATGATCACGCCGCAGACGAGGTGGTCCTGAAGATTTCCGCCGACCCCGGGGAGATCGCGGAGCACGTCGATGCCCTGGAGGCGCAGTTCCGCCGCGGGACCGATCCCCGAAAGCATGAGCAACTGGGGCGAGTTGACTGCGCCCCCGCAAAGGATGACCTCACGCCCGGCCTGCGCGGTTTGCATGCGTCCCCGCGAAGTGAACTGCACCCCCCGCGCGCGCCCGGACTCGAGCACGATGCGCGTGCTCTGGGCGTTGGTGCGGACCACCAGATTGGAGCGTCGCATCGCCGGCCGAAGATACGCGTCGGCGGCACTCCAGCGACGCGCCCCGCGCATGGTGGTCTGGTTAATCCCGATGCCGTCCTGCGTCGCGCCGTTGAAATCCGTGGTCCGCGGCACGCCGAGGCTCTCGAACCCGCCGATGAAGGCCTCGCTCATCGCGTTTGGATCGGGCAGATCGATGACATGCTGAGGCCCGCCGGCGGCGTGAAACTCGTTGAAGGCACCGCGGTGGTTGTTCTCACTGTGCTTGAAATACGGAAGCAGATCCGCGTAAGACCAACCCGGATTTCCGCGCGCGGCCCAGCCGTCGTAGTCCGCGGCGTGGCCCCGCATGTAGATCATGGCGTTGAGCGACGAACTGCCGCCGAGCACCCGTCCACGCGGCCAATAAAGGCGGCGACCCGCGCAGCCGGCCTGCGGCTCGGTTTCGTAATTCCAGTCGACGGCCGTCTTGAACAGGTGCGAAAACGCCGCTGGAATCTTGATCTCCGGGCGCCAGTCGCGGCCCCCCGCCTCGAGGAGGAGCACGCGCACGGTCGGATCAGCGCTCAGGCGGTTGGCGAGCACGCAGCCCGCCGAGCCGGCGCCCACGATGACGTAGTCGTAAGTCACAGGTGCGAGGCCCGCTTCCCGACTATAGGTACTTCGCCAGCAGATTCACGAGCCACTGCATGCCCCGTCCAAACGGCGGATAGAGGAGACGGACCAGCGGATTCGGAAAGGCGCGGCGCAACACGGCGCGTTCGTTGGAAAAGGAGAGGAAGCCGGCGTGACCGTGCGCTCGGCCGATCCCGCTGTGCCCCGCGCCGCCGAACGCCAGGTTCGGATTGAAATACTGCAGCAACGTCTCGTTGATGCACGTCCCACCCGCGCTGGTCTGGTTCAGCAGGGTCTCGATGTTGGTCGCGCTGCGGCTGAAAATGTAAAGGGCCAGCGGCTTCTCCCGCGCATTGATGAAGGCCAGCGCCTCCTCGATCGTGTGGTACGAAACGATCGGCAGCACCGGACCGAAAATCTCGTCACGCAGCAGGCCAGAGTCCCGGCTCAGGTTGCCCACCAGGGTGGGCGCGAGGTAGTTGGAGTCGGCGTCCGACTCACCCCCTGCGAGCACGGAAGCCCCCGCTCCCACAGCCTCGTCCAGCAGGCCGCGCAGCCGCTGGTGGTGCCGGGCGTCCACCACGCGGCCGAAATCGGGTGATTGCGCCAGGCGCGCGGCGTCGCTGCCAAACGAGTCGGCGATGCGTTTCCGCAAAGCCGCGGTGAACGCCTCGCGCACCCGGTCGTCGACCAGCACATAGTCGGGCGCGATGCAGGTCTGACCCGCATTGGTAAATTTTCCCCAGACGATTTTCGCGGCGGCTTCCTCGAGGTCAGCCGTGTCGTCCACGATGCTGGGCGATTTCCCGCCGAGTTCGAGCGTCACCGAGGCCAGCTGTTCCGCCGCGGCACGCATCACGACCTTTCCCACCGCCGGGCTGCCGGTGAAGAAGATGTGGTCGAAGGGCAGCTTCAACAGCTCGGTCGCCACCGCGACATCGCCTTCGACCACGGCGACCTCATCCGGCGGGAACAGTTCCGCGAGAAAGCGTCGCATCCAGGCCGAGGTGTGCGGCGTCACCTCCGACGGCTTCAGTACCGCGCAATTGCCTCCGGCGATGGCGGAAATGAGCGGCAGGAAGGCGAGTTGCACCGGGTAATTCCACGGCGAAAGGATCAGGGTGACGCCGCGCGGCTCCGCCCGCACCTCGCTGCTGGTGCCCATGATGCTGAGCGGAGTGGAAACCCGCCGCGGCCGCATCCAGCGCCGGAGGTGGCGCATGGTGTGACGCAACTCGAGCAGCACGATGGCCGATTCGCCCAGGTCCACCTCCGCGATCGGCCGCCGAAAATCCGCCCGCACCGCCTCGATCACTTCGCCGCGCCGCGCGAGCAGCGCATCGTGAAAGCGCCGCAGCTTCGCAATGCGCTGCGCTGCGGTCGTTGCCCGGACTGCGGGATGATGCGCGCGCTGCCGGTCATAGAGTTCCTGGCAGCCGACCGCCGGCGGCGCGGTTTGCCCCAGCGGCGAGGGATGAAATTCGACGGCGGCGGCGGGAGTTGCGGTAACCGACATGAGCAGGGGGAGTGCACTCAGATCATAGCCACGACCGCGCGTCCGCCTAGTCCGAATCAACGGGGCGGACCGCCACGCTTAGAGTTCCCCAGCTCGAAGCGGTCCGCCGGTCCGCTTCGGCCAAAAAAAAGACCGCCCGCCGATCCGCATTTTTCATTGCGGGCCCGGCGGGCGGTGGAGGGGGATTGACGAACTACTTCGTGTAGACTGTCTTCGGCTCCGGACGCTTCACGGCCATGGTGCTGCCGTACCGGATGGTGCCACCGGCGCTGAAAATATCAGCGTGCGTGTTGTACTTGCCGATCAACACATGGCCCGCGTTGTCCGAATTGCTGATATTTGAGGCCTGGAAGAACAGATGGTCGTAGGCCAGATCAATGTTCATCGAAGGACCGACCTTGAAGCTGAGGCCAGCGCCGATCGTGATGCGGTCACTGTCCGGCAGCCTCGGCGTGCGCGTGACGCGGCTCTCGACGGGAGTGTTGTCGTAGGCCAAGCCGAGTCGGAAAAGCGCCGGACCCGCTTCGTAGGTCGCACCCAACGAATAGCGGAAGGCGTTTTTGTAGTTGAGGGCCAGCGGCGTCGGACTGAGCGCCGGGAGGTCGTTGTAAACGATCGCGATCTGCTGGATACTGCTCCAGCGAATCCATGTCACGTCACCCAAAACGCTGAAGGCCGGCGTGACCTTTTGGACAAAGGAGCCGGAGGCCGACATCGGCAGATCCACGCCTGCGCTGATCGGTCGATTGGTGATGAAGCGTTGGTTCAGCGCAGTCCCGCTGGCGCCGACCGAGGTGCCGACGGAGGTGCCGATCGCCGTCGCGGTGGGCACGCCGACGATTGGGGTCAGCGCGGTGACAACCGCGTTAGTCACCGGCGTCGTCAGCCCGGCGTAGGCCGGGACGTTAGTGAAGCGCGAGTGACCGTCGATCGTGGTGTTCAGATTCGAGCGGAATGCGAGGCCCAGCCGCGTGCCTTTGATCGGCTCGTAGAGGAGTCCGACGTTCCAGCCGTAACCCCAGCCCTCGCCGCCAAAGCGCACAAAGCCATCCCGTGTTTGCGGCGTGACGCCGCCAATCGTCACGGCCGTCGCGCCAACCGCCGCGCCTGCGACCGTGGGACGGAGAGCGGCAGGAATCGCAGCGTTACCCAGAATTCCGGCCTGCACGCCACCGGCGAACTGGGCGTTGACGAGACCGAAATCGATCGCACTGCTGAGTCCGGCCTGCGTGTAACCCGCATTGAAGCCGGCTCCAATCGACAGGTTGTCGAGAATCTTGTAGGAAATGCTCGGGTTAATATTAATGTTCGTGATCCGTGAGTTCGTGGCGTTGTAGCGCACGACGGAAGTCTCATTATAATCGGTTTCAAGGCCGAACGGGGCATTGATGCCGATACCGACCGACAGACGATTGTTAACCTTATAAGCGACATAAAACTGCGGGACGCTTGAATGGAAGAAGCCCGCGTTATTCGAACCGATCGGACCGGTACTTCCCCCGGTCGTCGGCTGCTGCAACGGCGAGCCCGGAGCGGTTACAGAACCGTTGTTGCTAAACTGAATGCTCGGCAGGATATAACTGACTCCGTTGGTAATCGTGAGCTTGCTGTCCAGAAAGCTCATACCGGCCGGATTGTAGAAGATGGTCGACGCGTCGTACGCGACCGCCGCGCCGCCTGCGCCCGCGATCCCCGAGTTTGTGACGCTCTGGTCGCCGAACAGACTGAAGGAGGAAGCGCGCGCCGAGGGCGCGGCCGCAACGAGAAGACTCGCGACGCCAAAAGCGCTGAGGCATTGGAGAGAACGGTGTTTCATGGGGGCGTGTTTGCTGTGGGGTACGGATCGGGTGCGCCCGAGCAGGGCGAGCACGAGCCGCAAAGGTTTAAGGTGGCGGCGGCCTATCGTCGGGGAGACTTGGAACCAACCGCGGTGGGGATGGCCCGTAATGGGGGATGCCACCCGCCAAGTCAAGCCTGCGACAAAGCTTTTTCGCCAATTTTTTCGTGCTGGCGCGCCCTTCACGCGACCGACAAACCGAATTCCACTGGGCGGCGAAATGGTCTTGTGCTAAGAAATGATTAACGTCCTTAACAATCGAGTTACTCCCCGTCCACATGCTTCGAGAGCCCCTCTTCATCGTCGCCGGCGTCCGCACGCCCTATTCCAAAATGGGCACGCTCCTGGCGGGAATGGCGGCCGACGAGCTCGGCCGCCTGGCCACCGTCGAGCTACTCGCGCGCACGGGTATCGATCCCGCCCGGATCGAGGAGGTCATCTTCGGCTGCGTGGCGCAGCCGGCCGAATCCGCCAACGTCGCGCGAGTCATCGCGCTCCGCTCGGGGATTCCGCAGCACGTGCCCGGCCTCACGGTGCACCGGAATTGCGCGAGCGGATTTGAGGCCGTGACCCAGGCCGCCGAAAAAATCATCGCGGGCCGCGGCGATGTGTTTCTCGCGGGTGGCGCGGAAAGCATGTCGCAGGTGCCCCTGCTCTATCGCGACACTGCCGCGAAGAAATTCGGGA
>JANMQT010000083.1:0-1986 GCA_031370675.1 Verrucomicrobiota bacterium | reverse complement strand
GGCAGCTTTGGGTGGAAAGCGGACATTAGCCAGCTAGCCAGCTCTACTCAGCAGCCATCCGAAGCCGTTCCTTCGCGGCAGCGAGCATTTCCTTGAAGCGCGGATCGTTGCGGATTAGATCGAGATCTGGGTCGACGTCCAGATGGCGGAGGTGCATCGGGCTTTGCAGCTTCTCAAAGAAGGGCTTGAACGCCTCGACGGCCTCATCGATTGCGCCGATGTCTCTGATGAGCGCGCAGCCAAGATTGTAGCGCATAACGAGATTGTCGGGATCCAGAAATAATGCGCGCCGAACCCACTCGAGCGCCCTCTCTCTTTCGCCGAGATTCGCCAGCGCGTTAGCGCCTGCGGCGAGCGCCGGACCGTCTGTTGGGTCCTTCGCAATTGCTCGCTCGGCCCGCTCCAGGGTGGTTTTCGCTGCTGTGCGACGCAAGTCTTCGTCGCCAGTTTTACTGTAGCAAGTGATGAGCATCATTGGATTGTGCCAATCCGTGTCCATCTGCGAGGCGGCCTTCTCGAAATATGGGATTGCTTCGCGCAAGTTCCCGTGACGGAACAACATGCGAGCGGCCTCGCGGTTGACCTCCCACGAATCCGAATCGAGCGCGAGCGCTTTCCTTATCTCCTGCTGAGCTTCTTCGCCGCGGCCATCCTCTTCAAGATACCGGGCCTTTATACAAAGGGCCTCTGGCATGTTCGGATTTATCGCGAGCGCACGCTCTGCGGCAGGCAAAGCATTTTCATCCCTGCCGTGCCAAAATTGTAGTTCGAGCTGGGCGAAGGCCATGAGCGCCCAGGCCTGCACATATTGCGGGTCAAGTAATGTGGCCTGTTGGCAGAGCCGGACGACTGCGTCCTCGCGGCGCGGGTTACCTTGCGGCCCCCCAATCCAATGCTGCCTGGCCATCAGATAAAGATTGTAGGCATCAACATTCGTGGTGCCGCGATTTTCAATGGCCTTCTTCTCTGTCGGAAGGAGCTTGACCTTGAGTGCGTCGACAATTGCCTTCGAAATCTCGTCCTGAATCGCGAAAATGTCCGTCAGGTCGCGATCGTAGCGATCTGCCCACAGATGCTTGCCAGTGATCCCGTCGATGAGCTGGGCGTTGATCCGGATTCGGCCGCCCGCCTTGCGGACGCTGCCCTCGAGGACGTGGCTGACGGCGAGCTGCTTCGCCACCTCTTGGACGTTGGGGTTCTGCCCCTTGAAGCTGAAGGCGGTGTTGCGGGCCACCACCTCGAGCGCTGACACTTTCGACAGGTCGGTGGTGATATCCTCGCTGATCCCATCGCTGAAATATTCCTGCTCGGGCTCGCCGCTCATGTTCACGAACGGTAGCACGCAAATGGACGCGGTTATGCGGGGCTTGGCCGTCTCGGACGCGCCAGGCTTCTCCTGCCGCGCGTCCGATCCACAAGTGCGGCCGATACCATCGAGCAGCTCGTCGAGCGCCTGTGGCCGTCCATGGCCGTCCCAAGCGCCCAAGTCGATTGTCTGGAACTGACGGAAACCGAGCGGCGGCTTGGCCGAACCGATTGAGACAGGAACTAGCCGACCGGAGTCCCTGCCCTCACCCGCTTCATCCTTCACCCAGGCGGAGCCGACTGACGCCTCCGACCAAAGCACGACGACGGCTTCAGCGTTCTTCAGCGCGCGATCGATCTCCGTGTCGAACCGCGAGCCGCCGTGAAGATTGTGGTCCCACCATACATCGTGGCCCGCTTGAGAGATGCCCTCCGCGAGTTGCCTGGCGGCATCTACGTCGTCTCGGGCATAGCTTAGAAAAATCCGGGACACGTTGCCTCCAGGTCGACCACGCCAGTCTGCTCTGAACCACTTAGAGGTTCAAGCGCGGCAGTAAACAGGATGTAACCGTGGAGCGGCCAATGTCCACTTTGGGTCGAATGCGGACATTAAATCGTCCAGATGCTGCGGCGGGTCTCACCTGCTTTGCGCGCAAGAGAAACCCGCCAGAAAGGGGGAAC
>JANMQT010000123.1:0-25892 GCA_031370675.1 Verrucomicrobiota bacterium | reverse complement strand
TTCACTCGTATAGCCGCGATAATCCGCCTTGGCGTCGCGCCAGCGCATGAGCGGCAAGCCGTCGCGATGCAGGTAGGCGCTCTCATTGACGTTCGTGAAGACCTGCAGTGGCACGTTGAATTCCCGGCAGTAATCGAGCGTAATCTCGTGGTGACCGGGAATGCGCGTGGGTCCCGGGTTCATGAAGCTCCCGCGATCGAACCGGCACACCTGCTCGGTGCCGCCGATCTCCGTTTCACGATCCCCCCCGCGGATGGTCCAGCAGCGGCCGCCCGCCCGCTGGCGCGGCTCCAGAATCGTGCATTCGTAGCCCAGCTTGCCCAGCTCGTGAGCCGCGCACATGCCTGCCAGTCCGGCCCCGAGGATGATGACGCGATTTTTCCCGGTGCGCGAGCGACCCGTGAGCAGGGGTTTTTTCGGGATCTCCTTCGCCATCAGATCGAGCCCGAGCATCGCGGACATCGCGGCGGCGCCACCGTACCGGCCGACCCGGTAAATGAAATCGCGACGCGTGATGGTGGCTGGAGGGCGTTGGCTCATGAGGTATGGAAAGGGTGAACCGCGGTTCATTTCGCGCTTCACCCCGCGAATGCTGTGCAATCACGGGAAGGTTGTCCAGTCCCACGGAAACCACGGATGTTTTCTCCGCGCCTTCGCCTCGCCGCGTGAGGATAACCCGTTCCCCTAGTCGATCAGTGTCCTTCCACCGCACCGGACCCATTGCGCTCCAACCCGAGCGGCAGTACCCGGCGAAGGAACTGTAACTCATCGTCCAATTCGCCCGGATGGGGAATCGTGCCGGCCACCTCCTCGCGCAAGTACGCCCGAAAACGCTGTCGCAAACGGCTGATCGCGGTCCTCGTTCGCAGCACCGACATGCCCAGCCGGGTGGCGATGACGCCCAGTCTTTCCCGGTCAAGCTCGGGGAATTCGCCGGTCAGAAACATTTCGAGCTCCCCCAGAAATTCACGGCGCCCGCGCAGCTCCGCCTCGGATTGCAACCGTTCCAACGCCCGGTCGAAGATCACCCGCGCCCAGGCAACGTCGAAGGCGTCGAAGGCGTTGGAGGCCAGAGGCTGAACATCCCCATCCGTGGCATCAAGCGCCCGCGGTGGCAGCGGCACCAGATCGGTGTTGCCCGACCGGTCCCGCGCAGAGACGTGGCGGTCGGTGGTGGCGAGATAGTTCTGGAGACACGACCGCAAGAACATGCGGAGGCGGCCCTGCGGCCGGTCGGCCGGCGTCCCGGTGCGCCGGTCGCGCACGTGGCCGAAGAATTCCTGCATCGCATAGCGGGCCTGATCGACCGAATAGCCACGCTGGCGGATAAAGCCAAAGACGGGCTGCCAAAACGCCAGGCAGAGCAGGGTCATGGCCTCGGGCGCCTCGGGGCTCTGGCTTCTTCCCGACGCTAGCACGATCGACCAGCGGCTTGCGGCATAGCTGGCCCGATGGGAGCCGGACAGTTCAGACGTAGCCATGAACCCTCCATATGCAGCTACGATCGTGCCGCACGCTTCGGTTTCCGGCAGGTCTCTTGTGGCCGACTGTCCTCGGTGAAGCCTTGAGTCGGGAACCCCGCCACCCGCGCTCGGGCATAACGCCACCAATCCGCACGCGGCCGGTCGCGGGGGGGGACGCGAGCCCCGCAGGCCAAAGCCGCCTGTCGCGCGCGATCTGGAAGCAATTCGCTCGCGGCGTAATCGTCCCAATCGCCACGGGCAGGATGCCCATGCCATGAGTCCGCTGTCGTGATGGCACCACCTGCCGCTTGGAAGATTTGGCAGGATACCACGTGCGATCAGCCCCCGCTGGACTATGGTCGAGGGCCCATGCCATTTCGCTCCCTCGGTCTCGATCCACGTATCCTTCAAGCGGTTAAGGAGGCTGACTACACCGAGCCGACGCCCATTCAGACCGCCGCCATTCCGCTGATCCTGGCCGGCCATGACGTCATCGGCATCGCCCAAACCGGCACGGGCAAGACCGCCGCGTTCACGTTGCCAATCCTCACCATGCTCTCGCGCCAGCTCGACGGCCCCGGCCGCCGCGGCACGCGCGTGCTGGTCGTCGCGCCGACGCGCGAGCTCGTCGCCCAAATCGAGGAGAATGTTCGCGCCTACGCCAAACACGTGCCGCTCCGCATGGCCACGGTCTTCGGCGGCGTCGGCGAGAAGCCGCAAAAGGACGCGCTCCGCTCGAACGTGGACATCGTGGTCGCCACGCCGGGACGCTTGATCGATTTGATGGGCCAGCGTTTCGGCGACTTCACCGGCTTGAATTTCCTGGTGCTCGACGAGGCCGACCGCATGCTCGACATGGGATTTCTTCCGCCCATCCGGCGCATCGTCCGGCAACTTCCCAAGAACCGCCAGACGCTGATGTTCTCGGCCACGCTCTCGAGCGAAATCGAAGCGCTGACGCATGAATTTCAGCGCTCGCCGAAGACCGTGCAAATCGGCCGGCGCGCGAACCCGGCGGAAACCGTGACACAACTCGTCTACGAAGTACCTAAGCATCTGAAACCGTCGCTGCTGTCGCACCTGCTGCAGGATCCCGGCATGAACATGGTCCTGGTCTTCACGCGCATGAAGCACAGCGCCGACCGTGTGGCCCGCAAGCTGGAAAGCCTCGGCATCAAGACCGGCGCACTGCATTCCAACCGCTCGCAAAACCAGCGGCTCAAGGCGCTGAAGGATTTCAAGTCCGGCGAGGTCCGCGTGCTGGTGGCCACTGACATCGCCGCGCGCGGCATCGACGTGGACGGCATCTCCCACGTGGTGAATTACGATTTCCCCATGCACCCCGAGGATTACGTCCATCGGATCGGTCGGACCGGCCGGGCCAATGCGGTCGGCGACGCGATCAGTTTTGTATGCCACGAGGACCACGGGGAGCTGCGCGCGCTCGAACGTTTCATTGGTCGGGGCCTCGTGCGCAAGCGCGCGGAGAATTTTGATTACAACGCGTCCGCACCCGCGGGCGAATCGATGGATCGCGGCCCGCGTGGTCCGCGCGGACAACAACCGCAGCGTCGCGGCGGTTCCCCGCAAGGGCGCGGCGGTGGTGGCGGGGGTGGTTCACGCAACCCGCGGCCCTCGACTCCCCAGAGCGGGAGCTGGAGCCCCGGCGGAAGATCCTCCGGCGGCGGACGACGCTGATCCCAGCGACCGCTGGCCAAGCGGGTGTTTTGCGGACCTAAATTTCCAAGCTTTCCAAATAATAAAGTCATTTGGGAAGGATCCAGGCAGTTCGGACGGAAGCGACGTTTGTCGCTGCTGATTGCGTTCTGGCCGTTGACTGTCGACCGCCGACTCCCCACTAAGCGTCTTTCCAATGAAACGTGATCGGTGCGTCAATCTCGGGATGAATGCTCTTCATGACAGGACAGGCGTGCGCCGCCTGTTCCAGCGTGGTGCGGTGGGGATGCGTCGAGGCAATCGGCATCCAGATCTCTGCCGGCAGGCGCGCAATTCGCCGCGGACCCTCCTTCGTCATTTCCTTGCTGATCTTCACTTCAACTCCGGTGAGGTCCACGCCATGACGATTTCCGACAATCGCCATCGTGGTCGCGATGCAGGTCGCGTGCGCGGTCGCCACGAGATCGGTCGGTGAGAACGATGCGCCCTTCCCTTGATTGTCGACAGGCGCGTCGGTGTTCAACTTTGCCTGCGATGGACCGTGAATCACTTCGCAGCGGAGGTCACCGAGATATTTGACAGACATGGGAACGCTCATGACTGAACCTATCGGCGAGAGCGCTGGCCGCGTCGAGCGCTGCGTTCGCGAATGACGCGAGAATGTGCTTCTTACAAACTTTCCCAAACCTCCAAATTTACAAGATTGACGGACGGACTAGGAGCGATTCAACGGGGCGAAGTCATCCCGGTTTCATGTCGCGTCGCGCAGGATGCAAAAACCATCGGTCGTTTCCCGCCTGGCCACGTTGCCCCAGTTCTGTAAAACAGGAAAATTTGGCAATTTTGTCAAGAAATCCGGGCCCACCACCGTACCCGCCCCATCCACGCCAAAGGAGGTGCGGCTTTCGGCAATGGAAGTGTAGCCGTGAAGTCCGGGCTGAGTCACAGTTCAGCAGGACGCAATTTCCTCCGTCTTGGTTAACCAGATCGATCCCAAACGCATGTCCAACTCACACCCGACCACCACCGATCGCACGCCGGCTGGCATCAGCGCGCTCCATTGCCTGCAAAAAAAATCCCTGCTCGGCGGAGACGTCAAGCTCGAGGTGGGAAATTTCGTGCGCGAGTTTCCCGGCACTTCGTCGCGCGACGTTTTTCTCGAACTGACTTTTTCCTATCGCGGGTCGAATGACCATGGCGAGGAACGTGATTGCTCGCTGGTCCGGGGCATTTCGCTGGCGGAGCTAACCGATCTCAATCGCCGCATCAACGATGTGGAAACGCACCCGATGATTTCGGAGCCAAAGGACCGGTTCAAAGGCTTCAATCCGCTCTTCACCCGCGTCGAAGCCGATCTGCTCCCCGGCATCCGCTACGGCATCGAGGCCACCCGGGCGCCGGGCGAGGAACCCCGTCCGTTCCTGGAGCTCCCTTCCAAGCGCGGACCCTTCTACCTAAGGGAATTGCTCGGTCCCCAGCTCCGGGACATTGCGAAGGACCTGGGAGCCTATTCGACGATCTGAATCGGGTTGCAAGGCACATACCCGACGCGTTTGTCGCGGTGAACGCCGCGCCCGCGGGCGACGCGAATGTGTTTCTTACTAAATTTACTAAATTCTTCGAACGGATCGGGAACAGCCCGACGAGATGAAATTACCTTCACCTTGCGCGGTGAAGCAATGACACGGAGATACGAGAACAAATTTGAGTTTCTTGTGCTCCCTTTTTTCTTCGAGTTTCGAATTTGAACCTTCGAGCTTCCCGCGCAGCGGGCATCATCCCCTTCGCTTGCTGATCATGATTTCGTTCCCCTCGGGATCGGCGCACATGGCGAGGTGCGCGGGCTCCTCGGGCGTGTCCTCGGGTTCACGCAGCACGATTCCCCCGCCCGCCCGCAAGGCTGCGCACGCGGCGAAAAGATCGGCGACTTGAAAGCTCAGTCCGGTCCACGTGCGCTTAGCGCCTTCGCCGCCACCGTGGATCCCGATCGTCGATCCGGCCACCCTGATTTCGGCCATGACATCGGATTGCCGCACCACCTCGGCGTCGAACACATCGCGGTAGAATTTGACGGCGCGATTCGAATCCTGCGCCCAGATGATGTATTTCAATTTCTCGACCTGCATGGCCTACCATATCAGATCGCGGGAACAATGTCTTGAGATGGTCGGCCGTCTTCCCTGCCGTCCCTGGCGCAAGAACTTTCGCGGCAGAGGAGGAAGCGCAAATATTTATCAATGATCCGTCATCAGCCTACGATCCTACTCCCTTCTCCGTGATCTCCCATCGCAACGGACCCGGGAATCGAAAGGATGCGATCGGCAATTTCCGCGAGGGTGCCGACCACGAGATCCGCCCCCCCGACGAGGCGTCGCAATGAAGACGACGTTTGACCTTTGCATTCGCCTTGAAGGTGATGCCGCGACGGCCGCGCGGCACGAGGCGATTTTCAGCGGGGGACGCCGTTTTCGGCTGCCCGGTTGGCTCCCCCCCTGCCGAATCCGCTTGAGGGCGGACGTCGCGGCCCGCACCCTGTGTGCGAGCCATGCCGCCCATTCCGCCCGCCGCATTCCCGGAGACGCGCTGGAGCCTCGTCCTGCGGGCGCAGACCAGCGCGGCGCCAGACGAGGAGGCGCGGCGCGCCCTGAATGAACTCTGCGCGAATTATTGGTATCCGCTCTACGCGTTTGCCCGCCGTCGCGAAATCCCGCCGGCCGAGGCGGAGGATTTGACGCAGGGATTCTTTGCGCTGCTCATCTCACGCAGCCTGCTCGAAAAAGCCGATCGCGAGCGCGGCCGACTGCGCTCCTTCCTCATTGGCGTCTTCAAGCTTCACATCGCGGACGAAACGAAGCGCGAGCACCGGCTCCGTCGCGGCGGCGGGCACACGGTCGTCTCGTTCGACCACGCGCAGGCCGAGGAATGGTTTGTGGCCGAGACCGCCGACGGCGCCGCGCCGGAACAACTCTTCGATCGCGACTGGGCGGAGGCGGTGGTCGCCCAGGCCATGCGCGCGCTCGAGGAGGAATGCGCGCAAAAGGGAAAGGGTCCTCTCTTTGCCCGGCTCCGGGAGTTTCTTTCGTGGGATCAGGCCGAGCCCGAAGTGGCCGCAGCCGCGGGCGACCTCGGACTCACCGAGGGCGCGCTGCGCGTGGCGGTGCATCGCTTGCGCCACAACTTCCGGCAACAACTCCAGGCACAGGTCGCGCAAACGGTCACCACCCCGGACGAACTCCAGGCGGAACTCGATCATCTCTTCCGCACGCTCCTGCGCGAATGATCCACGCCTACCGCCGGGAACAAATCTTTCCGAAATGCACGAGGCCGATGTAACAGCCACCGGCGCACGGCCAATGGATGAGACGATGTCTTCGCGTCCCTTCTGCCGCCACTGCGGCGGATTGCTTTCGCAGCGCGCCTCGTCGACCGGTGATTGTCCGCGCTGCCTCGTGAAGCATGCGCTCGCGCCCGCGTCCGAGGAAACGGGACCGCCCGCTGACTTTGGTGACTACGTTTTTGGCGCCGAGATCGGTCGCGGCGGGATGGGCGTGGTCTATCGCGTTCGCCAGCGCTCACTCGATCGCGAGGTCGCGCTCAAACTTTTGCCTTTCGAGCTGTTGGAGAGCGAGGATTTCCTCGAGCGGTTCGAGCGCGAGGCGCGCCTGATGGCGCGGCTCACCCACCCCGGAATCGCGCGCGTCTTCGAAGCCGGCATCAGCAGGCGCGGTCAGCCCTTTCTCGCCTTGGAGCTTGTGGCGGGTGACCCGGTGACCACGTTTCTGCGCGCTCATCCGCTGCCGCTGCCCGGGCGCTTGGACCTGTTCCTGCAGATTTGCGAGGCGGTGCAGCACGCCCACCAGCGCGGCATCATTCATCGGGATCTCAAACCCTCCAACGTGCTCGCGTCTGCGGGGGAAGGGGGCCCGAGCATCAAGGTGATCGACTTTGGTCTCGCCCGGCCCGCCGGCGATCACGCCGCCGACGCGGCGCAGTGGCGATCGCAAACCGCCGTCGTCGGAACGCCGCTCTACATGAGCCCCGAACAGGCCGGCGGCGGGGAGGTGGACACGCGGACGGATGTTTACTCGCTCGGCGTTTTGCTTTGCGAAATGCTCGCGGGCGCGGCGCCGTTCGCGAATACGAAGTTCTCCAGCGAATCGCGCGAGGAAATCGCTCGTCTGGTGCGGGAGGCCACGGTGCGTCCGCCCAGCGAAGTCCTGGCGCAACACGGACCGGCTGCCGCGCCCCTGCTCCGCGCGGCCGAGGTGCGCGGCGATCTTGATGCCATCTGCCTTCGCGCCATGGCAAAGGAGGCGGCCGGCCGCTACGCCACTGTCGCAGCCATGGCCGACGACATCCGCCGCCACCTCTCCCACGAGCCAGTGCGCGCGATGCCGGCCACGGTTTCGTACCGGCTTGGCAAATATGCGCGTCGTAATCGCATCCTGCTCAGCGTTTCGTGCCTGGTGATGCTTGGCTTCGCGGCCGCGGCAGTCTTCAGCGCGATCCAGGCGCGGACCGCGCGGTTGCAACGAGACCGGGCCGAGCGCGTGAAGGCCTTCCTCATCGATGTCCTCGGCGCTCCGTCGCCAGGGGCGGATGGTCGCGACGTCCGGGTGATCGACGTGCTCTCGAAGGCGAAGGAACGCGCGGAACACGATCTCAAGACCGATCCCTTGGTGCTGGCGGATGTCCGGCTGACGCTGGGCACGACCTACTACAATCTCAGTCTCTACGATGAAGCGGAGCCGCTGCTGCGCAGCGCCCTGGTGGAGACCCGCTGGTTGACGGGTGACCGCTCGCTGGCGACCGCAGAGGCGTTGAAAGCATTGGGCGAGCTTTGCAATTGGACCAGCCGCCAACCGGAGGCGACCAGGCTCCTGACGGAATCAATTGCGATTTACCGGACGCATCTGCCGGAGAGCATGGCGGCACTCGCGCGAGCCGTGCAGAGTCTCGCGTCCGTCGAGATTCATTCCTCACGGCCGCTGGCGGCAATTCCCCTGCTGGAGGAGTCGGTTCGGCTGGCCGAGCGGGCCGGCGGCCCGGGCTGCGTCGACGCGCTCGTCGCAATGGGCGACCTCGCGACCAGCCTCGACAAACTGGGCCGCACCGCCGAGGCGCGCGAGATCTTCGACAAGGTGATTCCCGGGATGCGGGCGAATCCAGCGCTGCTCGAGAACCTGTCCGCGATGCTGAGCTCTCTCAGTGACCTGCTCGCCGAATCTGGCGACTTGCCGGCCGCGGAAAAGGTGCTCGAGGAGAGCGCTGCACAGCGGCGCGTGCTCTACGGGAGCGAAACCGCGCCGGTGGCCTCTGCGCTCGGCAAGCTGGCTTGGACGCGTTACCGGCAGGGCAAGTACGCGGAAGCCGAAATCGACGCCCGGGCCGGCGTGACCATCCAGCGCAAGCAGCTTCCCCCGCACGCCCGGGAGTATTTCTTCACGCTGCGTCCGCTTGCTTTCACGCTGCTCAAGCTGGGACGGGCGACGGAAGCAGAACCCCTTTTCGTCGAACTGATCGAGGTTACGAGGCGCCACATGGCCGCCGATGCGGTCATTGTGAAGCAGGCGGAGCAGGGCCTGTCGGAAGCGCGGGCCGAGCGCTAATCGACTCGTCCACAGAAGATCTGCCGGCGGTGAAAGATTTTCTGTAACGAGGCGTGCGGGCCGACCGATGCATGGTCGTGAAATTGCCCCTTCGCCCACTTACCTCCGTTTTCCTTGTGCTGCTGGCCTTCGCCGCGCTCCCGTCCGAGATTGCCGCCCAGGGCGCGCAACCGAGCCCGCCGCCGTGGCGCTGGCTCTGGATTGGGAGTTCCAATCCTGCCGATACGTGGGGCAGTCCGAATTCGCTCAACCCCGGCGCGCTGACCGGCAACTTCCTCCTGTTCCCCAACAACACGCCCGCGCCTCCCATCTTCCGCCCAAACACTGGATCGGATGAGGTCGTGATCGACCCCGGACAAATGAGTTTCGGCTCGCTCGGGGAGCCCATCACGGGAACGGTTTCATGCCGGATCGAGAGTTCTTCCGCTTGGAAAGTGGGCCGGATCTCGCTTGCGGCCGGGACATCGCTTTCGCTTGGACTGAACAGTACTCTCCGGGTGACCACGGTACCGGCCACCGGGTATCCCTCTTTCGGTGGCTCCGGCGCAGTCATCGCTGATGGCGACATCCGACTCAACGCAGGTGCGGGCGATAGTGCGCTGCGGTTCGGCACTGCCGCAACGATCGGTGGGAATGGCTTCGTTACAATGGTCGATGCGACATTCACCGGCGGATCCACAAATTATATCGGCGGCGATACGGCCGGGCTCGGCCTCGTGATCGGTGCGGGCTTCACTATCCGTGGTGGGGGGTACATCGGCGGCGGGGCTTTCGGCGCGCCCCAATCGATGAACATCACGAACAATGGGACCATCGATGGGACCGGCACAATCAATCCGCTCACGATCTTCCTTTCCAACCTCATCGGCTCGAATCTGACCAACAATGGCACCCTCCGGGCCAGTGGCGGCGGCACGCTGAGCTTCAACTCGTTGGCCAGTACTGCGACGATCGTCAACGCGGGCAGCATCCAGGCGCTGACGGGCTCGACCGTGCGCGTCGGAAGGGGCATCACCGTTTCTGGCGGCACGGTTGCCACCGCCGGCACCGGCGTAATCCGCGGCGAAGGAGGCGGCGGCGTGTTCTCAAACGTGACCAACACCGGCACGATCGCGATCGGATTCGCCGAAACGGTGCGCCTAGCCGGCACCTTCACCAACAACGGCAGCATTAACTTCGATTCCACCGTGGCGGGTGGCGGCGGCAACATTTTTCTGGCCGGGAATGTGACGCTGGCCGGTGCCGGCAACATTACGCTGAAGGTCGAGAGCCAGGACGCCATTACCAATCTCGCGTCAGCCTCCACGCTCACAAACTCCGCCAGCCACACCATCCGCGGCGCAGGCCGGTTGACCTCGCTCGGTAGTGTGGGCCTGGAGGGCACGTTTTTCTTCACGCTAGCGAACGCTGGGTTCGTCGACGCGAACGTGCCCGGCAAGTCCCTCGTCATCACGCTGCGTGACGTCGACAATGGCAGGGTGACCAACACCGGCACGATGCGCGCCAGCGGCGGCGGCATCCTCGCTTTCGATGGCAATTCCGGCATCGGCACCGTGACCAACACCGGTGGTCTCATCCAGGCGCTCGACGGCTCAACGGTATTGGTACGCGCGAATTCGGTCATCACGGGCGGCACGCTCGCCACCAGCGGGTCCGGCATGATTCGCCCCGGCGGCGGCGGCGGAACGCTCACAAACTTGACGAACACCGGCGCGATCGGGATTGGCTTCGGCGAGACGCTGCGGCTCGCGGGTACCTTCACGAACAACGGCACAGTAAACTTCGATTCCACCCAGGCGGGCGGCGGCGGCAACCTGTTTTTCGCCGGCGACGTGACACTCGCGGGGACCGGGAGCATCACGCTGAAAGTCGAAAACCAAGACATCATCGACGCGACGAACCTTAACAGCACGCTGACCAATTCCTCCAGCCACACGATCAAGGGGGCCGGCGTGATGGGGCCGGGTTCGCTGTTTTATGCCTTCGCGAACGCGGGAGTCGTGGACGCAAACGTGTTGGGCAAATCACTCACGTTCATCACCCGCGATTCCAGCGGGGGAACCGTCACCAACACAGGGACACTTCGCGCCAGTGGCGGCGGCCTGCTCACCCTTACAAGCAACTCCGGTCCGGGAACGGTCAATAACGCAGGCGGTCGGATCGAGGCGCTCGACGGTTCCGTCGTCAACGTGCAAAATGGCGTCACCGTCACCGGCGGCATGCTGGTTGCCTCGGGCACGGGAGTCATTCGGGGCGGAATCTACGGCGTGGTCAACGGCGGCACCTTCGCCAACCTCACCAGCACCGGGAATTTCGATCCCACTCTTGCGACGATTACCGGGGTGGTGAGCAGCGCGGGTACCGTCACACTGGCGACGGACGGAAGCGCCACGATCGCGAACGGAGCGACCTTCAACAATCTCGCCGGCGGATCCGTCAACCTCACCAGCACCGGCGGTTTCACGGGCAGCGGCACCTTCAACAACGCGGGCACGCTGACCAAATCAGGCATCGGCCAGGCCGTGTTCACCGGCACGACGTTCCAGAACACCGGCACCGTGGCGGTCAGCGCCGGAGCGGTCGCCTTCCAGACCTTCGCGCAGAGCGCCGGCACGCTGCGCTTCACCAGTGGCGCAAGCGCCTCAGTCGCTTCCGGCCAATCCTTCCAATTCACCGGCGGCGCGCTCGCCGGCACCGGCACGCTCAGCGGCAATGCGGTGAATGCAGGCGCCCTCACGATTGGCAGCACCAACGCCACCACCTCCGCCATCACGATCAGCGGCAACTTCACGCAGAACCCCAGCGCGATTCTCAATGCTAACATCGGTGGCACCACCGCCGGAAACTTCGGCATGCTCACGATTGGCGGCACCGCCACGCTCGCCGGCACCGTCAACGTCAACCTGGTCAATGGCTTCAAGTTCCGCGTCGGCGATTCCTTCCGCCTGGTCGCCGCGGGTTCCGTTTCCGGGGCCTTCACCGGCGTCACCCTCCCCGCCGGCGTGCAGGGCACCCTCAGTGCCAACGGCACTGGTGTCACTCTCACCATCACCGTCGCTCCGCCCGCCGCCTCGCTCATCAACATCGCCACGCGCGCCCGCGTCGAGACCGGCGCCAACGTCATGATCGCCGGCTTCGTCATCACCGGCCCCGGCTCCAAGAAAGTCATCATTCGCGCGATCGGCCCTTCGCTCACCGCCGCTGGCGTCGCCGGCGCGCTCTCCAATCCCACGCTCACGCTCTACAACTCCCAGAGCCAACCCATCGCCACGAACGACGACTGGCGTTCCACCCAGCAGGCCGAGATCATCGCCTCCACCTTTCCGCCCTCCGACAATCGCGAATCCGCCATCGTCTCCACGCTCGCCCCCGGCTCTTACACCGCCATCGTCAGCGGGGTCAGCGGAGAGATGGGCGTCGGACTCGTCGAAGTCTACGACCTGGATGTCGCCAACGTCATCAACGCGCGTCCCATCAACGTTGCCACCCGCGCCCGCGTGCTCACCGCAGACAGCGTCATGATCGCCGGCTTCGTTATCGGGGGCACCCGCCCGCGCCGCGTCATCGTCCGTGCGCTTGGGCCCAGCTTGACCGCCGCCGGCGTGCCGGGAGCGCTGGCGGATCCGACGCTCACGCTCTACAACGCGCAGAGCCAGCCCATGGCCACCAACGACAATTGGAAGGACACCCAGCAGGCGGAGATCGCCGCCACGCCCTTCCCGCCGAACAATGACCTGGAATCCGCGATCGTGGTCACCCTCGACCCCGGAGCCTACACCGCCATCGTCAGCGGCAAGAACGGCACCACCGGCGTGGGCTTGGTCGAGGTGTACGACTTGGAATAGTGATGGGCGTAACTCGCGCGAGGCGGGGTCCATCCCCCGCCTTGTACGCGAAGGCGAAGATCGACCCGAGCAGCAAATAACCGGCGCCCCCGCCAGGAACCAACCGGGCGAGACCAAGTCCGGATACAATGGATGCAACCACTTCAAAAGCAGGGCCGGGCCGGCCAGCAGCGACATGCGCCAGAATGTCCGGCAGCTCCCGCCCACCGCCAGCACGGACGCCACGCACGGTTGGTAATCAAGAACGCGTCAATAATCTCACCCTGTTTCACCTCGGCGACGAACGGAGCCGAGATCAGCAGGATGATCAACGTGATCAGCCGTTAGACCGCAGAGAAATGGAACGAGCCCAACCGCGCGCCGCCGGGACGTGGCAGCGGTTCGGGCGAGTGGTGCAGCAGCGGTCATGGGCCACTCCACTTTGAATCAGCGCACGGACCGGCCGCAAGTTTGAACGGGACGACCGCCGACAGCGGTCGGCGGAAATCGTCTGCCAAACGGATCATCTCCCCGCCGGCGGAGCTGGGCGTGGTCCTCGCGTTCAACCGTGTGATCAACACGTTGCGCACGGACCTTGACCGCCTGGACCTAACCGGGATGATCGGGCCGGAGCATATTTTCAACTCGCGAAAGACCTGCCTCGCGGCCTACCACCACGCCGCGACAGCAACCGATACCTAGGAGTCTGTTGAAATACAGGCATGGCCAGCGCGAGCGTCGCCTGGGCTGGATGGCGGTGGCGCGAGGAGGCAGCGGGTGCCATCAACCCCACAACCGGCGAGCAACGCCGGCGGACGGCCCATGCCAAGCATCCACTGCCACGCGGGCCATGCCAGTATTTCAACAAGCTCATAGATCGGCCCGAGACGGACGCCCGCGGCCGATCGCCGGCGTCGCCTCGGACATTTGGTTTGCCACGAATTTTTTCCGACTGCTATGCTCGCGGCTCTCGCGTCCGGGCGTGCCAACGACGCCTTCCGCCGGGACTGGCGGCTGACCCCGCCAGCAAACAAAGATGACCGTCGAAATTCTCTCCCGCATCCAGTTCGCGCTGACGATTTCGTTTCATTTTCTGTTTCCGCCGATGACGATAGGCCTGGGCTTGATGCTGGTCGTCATGCAAACGCTGCGCCTGCGCACGGGCAATCCGCTCTATGTCGACATGGCGCGGTTCTGGACCAGGGTCTTCGGGCTGATCTTCGCGATCGGCGTGGCCACCGGCATCCCGATGGAATTCCAATTCGGGACCAACTGGGCGCACTACGCGCGGTTTGTCGGCGACATCTTCGGCGGACCTCTTGCGATCGAGGGCATCTACGCTTTCTTTCTCGAATCCGGCTTTTTGGCCCTGCTGCTTTTCGGCTGGAACAAGATCGGGCCGAAGATGCATTTGTTCGCCACGTGCATGGTGGCGCTCGGCGCGCATTTCAGCGCCATCTGGATCCTCGTGGCCAACTCGTGGATGCAAACGCCCGCCGGCTTTCACCTTTCCCGGCAGGTCAAGCTGGTCGCCGGCGATCAGCAGCATCCGATGACCGCGAATCTCGGCGACGTTCCCTTCACGATCCTCGAGGTGCCCCTTCCCCCGGGCTATGTCGTGCAGCCGGCCGACCTCGGCCAGGTGCGCGCGGTCATCGATAGTTTTCCCGACGCCATCCTCAATCCGTCCACACTCGATCGTCTCGCCCACACCATCATCGCGTGCTGGGTCACCGGCTCATTTCTCGTTGCGGCGGTGAGCGCGTGGTGGCTGCTCCGAGGTCGCAACGTCGAGTGCGCCCGCGCCTCGCTGAAGATCGGCCTCTCCGGCGCCACCATTGCCTGCTTGCTACAAATGGTGTCGGCGGATTCAACCGCGCGCGGCGTCTCCCGCAACCAGCCGCTCAAGCTGGCGGCGCTCGAGGGACTTGAGCAGACCACCAAGGAGGCGCCGATGGGAATTGTCGGCTCGGTGAGCTGGCGGCGTGACGCCGGGGGCGAAATCGTAGGCGTTGACGAAAAGGTCCTGCGCATTCCGGGCATGCTCAGCATTCTCGTATCGGGAAATTTCCGGCATCCCCTCCAGGCAAGGGAAACGGTGGTCCCGGGATTGGCGCAATTGCCCTCCGATGATTTTCTGCGCCGCCGCCATCCCGACGCGACCGCCGAGCAGATCAAGAAGATCCGGCCAAGCTACTGGCCGAATGTGCCGGTTGTGTTTCAGACGTATCACCTCATGATCAGCCTCGGCGTGGCGATGACCGGCATCGCACTGCTGGGCTGCGTGCTATGGAAATTCGGCAAGCTGTGGGACACCGAGAACAAGCTAATCCGCGGCTATCTGTTGCTGCTTTCCGCCTGTATTTTCCTACCACAGATCGCCACGCAGGCGGGCTGGTTCACCGCCGAAATGGGACGCCAGCCGTGGATTGTCTACAACGTGCTGAAGACAGGAGAGGCCCTGTCCGCAGTGGTCAAGGCGCCGCAGGTGATGACCTCGATCGTCTTGTTTTCGATCATCTACCTGCTGATCGGGACGCTCTTTGTGCGACTGTTTGCGCGCCTCGTCCGGCAGGGGCCGGGAAAGGGGGAGCCGGACACTTCCATCTTCGAACGGTGGCGGCCGCTTTCGCTCAAGGGGGAGCGACATACGAAAGGATCATCGCCATGGACTTGAACACGATTTGGTTTCTCTTCGTTGGCGTCCTGTTCACGGGCTACGCCATCCTCGACGGCTTCGATCTGGGAGTCGGGCCGCTCCTGTTGGCCGCCAAGACCGACGGGGAACGCCGGATTTTCCTCAATGCGATTGGGCCGATTTGGAACGGCAATGAGGTCTGGTTGGTCACGGGTGGCGGCGCGCTTTTCGCGGCGTTTCCCGAGGTATACGCGACCGTCTTCTCCGGGTTCTACGACGCGTTCATGCTGTTGCTCTTCGCCCTGATCTTCCGCGCAGTAGCCATCGAATTCCGCGGCCAGCGCCCCGAGCCTGGCTGGCGGCGCATGTGGGACATCTGCTTTGTGGTCGGCAGCGTGGCGTCGGCGTTGCTGATCGGTGTGGCCATGGGGAACATCGTCTGGGGCATCCCGCTGGACGCCCGCCACGAATTCCAGGGCAACTTTCTGACCCTGCTCCACCCGTACGCACTGCTGGTTGGGGTCACGACGGTCGCCTTGTTCACCATGCACGCGAATCTATACCTCGTGCTCAAGACCGACGGTGAGCTGCAGCAGAAACTCATGCGCTGGACCAATCTCAGCGTGCCGGCCTACCTGGTCCTTTTCATCTTGTTGAATGCGGCCACGGTTTTGACGTGTCCACACATCAAGGCGGCCTTGGAGCAGCGCTGGTTCCTGCTCGGAGGTGCGCACCTCGTGGCCCTCGTGGTCACGCTGAACATCCTGCGCGAGGTACGCCGCCAGCGCGATGGCCGCGCGTTCATCTGCTCCAGCCTGTCGATCCTCATCCTGATGTTCCAGTTTGGCGCCGCGGTTTATCCGAACATGGTGCTCTCCACGCCGGACGTCGCGAACAGCCTGAACATCCACAATGGCGCCTCGACCCAGAAGTCGCTGCAATTCATGTTCTACGTGGCCATGATCGGCGTGCCCATCGTGCTGACCTATACCGCGTCGATCTATTATATCTTCCGCGGCAAGGTCGTGTTGACGGAGGAATCGTATTAGGCGTGGCCGGAACGGAAAGACGAACAGGACCAAGGTGGAACCCGATCTCCGAGCGCGCTGACAGCGATGGTCGGGACGCCTCGGCGAAACCTCCCTACCTCGTGGGTCGCTCGAAACATCGGCCGGGCACGTGACTTCGTGCCCGGCCACTTCCCGATGGATGTCCGCCGCCTACTTCTTCCCGAGCACTTCCTTCGCGACCGCGATGATGTTCTCGGGATGGAATCCGAACTTCTTGAGCAGTTCCTTGAGCGGCGCGGACGCTCCAAATGTTTTCATGCCGATCACTTTGCCCCCGTCGCCGACGTAGCGATCCCAGCCAAAGGTCGAGGCGCCTTCGATCGCCACCCGCGCCTTCACGCTCGGCGGAAGCACGCTGTCGCGATATTCCTGCGACTGGTGGTCGAAGAGTTCCCATGACGGCATGGAGACGACCCGCGACTTGATGCCTTCCGCAGTCAGTTTCTCGTGCGCGTCGACCGCGAGACACAGCTCGCTGCCGGTCGCAATGAGGATGACGTCGGGTTTGCCGCCCGCGGCGTCGCCCAGGACATACGCACCCTTGGCCGCACCAGCCGCCGGCGCATACTTGGTGCGATCCAGAGTCGGCAGCGGCTGGCGCGAAAGCACCAGCACGGCGGGTTCGTGGCGCGATTGCATGATCGTACGATAGGCCTCGACCACCTCATTCGCGTCGCCCGGCCGCAACACCAGCAGGCCGGGAATCGCGCGCAACGAAAGCAGATGCTCCACCGGCTGGTGGGTCGGACCGTCCTCGCCGTCACCGAGCGAGTCGTGCGTGAAGACGAAGAACGTCGGCAGCTCCATCAACGCCGAGAGCCGGATGCCCGGCCGGGCGTAGTCGCTGAAGATGAAGAATGTGGCGCCATAGGAGCGGAGCTTGGAGAGCGAGAGGCCGTTGACCACCGCGGACATCGCGTGCTCGCGGATGCCGTAGTGCAGATTGCGTCCGCCGTAGTTGCCCGGCTGAAAATCACCGGCGTCGGCAAACGTCAGCAGCGTCTTGTTCGACGGCCCGAGGTCGGCCGAGCCGCCCATGAGCCAGGGAATGTTCTGCGCGAGGACGTTGAGGATCTTGCCCGACGCGTCGCGACCGGCCATGCCTTTCGCATCCGCGGGGAACACGGGAAGATTCTTGTCCCAGCCTTCGGGGAGCGCGCGCTTTTGCATCAGGGGAATTTCTTTCGCGAGATCCGCGTGCTGGGCGCCGTACGCCTTCATCATCTCATGCCACTTGGCGCGGGCGTCTGCGCCACGTTTGCCGATCCCCTCGTTGAAATGCGCCATCACGCCGTCCGGCACAAGGAATTGCGCGTCCTCGGGCCAGCCGTAGGCGCGCTTGGTCAGCTTCACTTCCTCGACGCCGAGCGGTTCGCCGTGGGCCTCGGGTTTATCCTGCTTGTGCGGCGAGCCCCAGCCAATGTGGCTGTCGAGCACAATGAACGTCGGACGGCCCTTGGTTTTCTTAAAGTTCGCCAGCGCATTCTCGATCCGATCGATGTCGTTCGCGTCAGCCACGCGCAGCACATTCCAGCCGTAGGCGATGAAGCGCGCCGCCACGTCCTCGGTGAATGCGATGTTCGTGTTCCCCTCGATCGTGATGTGGTTGTTGTCCCAGATCCAGCAGAGGTTATCGAGCTGGAGATGGCCGGCGAGCGACGCGGCTTCGGACGCGATGCCTTCCATCAGGCAGCCGTCGCCGCAGACCGCGAAGATGTTGTAGTCGAAGACGTCGAAGCCCGGCTTGTTGTAACGGTTCGCGAGCCACTTCTGCGCCATCGCCATGCCGACGCTGGTGGCCACGCCGGCGCCCAGCGGACCGGTGGTGGTCTCGACGCCGGAGACCCAGTGATATTCCGGATGGCCGGCCGCGCGGCTGTCGAGCTGTCGGAAGCGCTTGATGTCATCCAGCGTCACCGAGGCTTTGCCGAGACTCTCGTATTCGGCATTGACAGCCTGCACGCCGGTGAGGTGCAGGACGGACCAAAGCAGCATCGAGGCGTGGCCGTTGGAAAGGACAAAGCGATCGCGGTTGGGCCAGATTGGATCTTTGGGGTCGAAGCGCATCTCGCGATTCCAAATCGTGTAAACCAGGGGCGCGAGCGCCATGGGGGTGCCGGGATGTCCGGATTGAGCCGCCTGCACCGCGTCGATCGACAGGGTGCGGATGGTGTTGATCGCCAATAAATCCATTTTCTCGTTGGGCATAAGTCGTTACGTGTTGGGGTTAGGAATTGGTTTGGCCGGCAGCCGCGCGGTCGGCGAGGACCACACCGTGATCCGGACGCACGCGTCCGCCGGGGATGGAGGGTTCGCCTTTCAGCAGGCGCTCCAGCATTTGCACTTTTTCCCCGCCGGTGACCAGCCAAAGAATGCGCAAAGCACGATTTATCAGCGGATATGTCAGCGTCATCCGGCGCCGGTTCTGATAAAGACCGCCCGTCAGTGCAACGTCCACCTTGGTCACGTCCAGCACGGAATCACCCGGCACCAGCGAGGCCGTATGCCCATCCGGCCCGAGGCCGAGGTGTACCAGGTCGAAGACGGGCGGGGTTCCGGCGAGCTTCTCAATCGTCCTCGCGTAATCGGCCGCGGCGCCCTCGAGGTCGGCGGCCTCCACCGGCATGGCGTAGATCTGTTCCGGCGGCAGCGGCGCATGCTCGAGCAGGCTGGCGCGGAGGTGGGTCAGGTTTCGATCCGGGTCCCCGGCGGGCGCGATGCGCTCGTCGACCTGGAACACGTGCATGCCGTGCCAAGGGACCTGTTCATTGGCCAGCGCGCGCAGCATGACCCACGGCGTTTTCCCGCCGCTGACCGCAAGCGTGAAGCGGCCGCACGCCGCGACAGCGGCGCGGGCCTCAGCGGCTATGATTCCAGCCGCGGCACGGGCCACGGCATAGGCATCGGCAAATACTTCAAGTTTCATCGGGGTCATTTGGTTGGGATTAAACGGACATCACCGGAGCCTGCCACCCACCGGGCGGCGAGACTTGCTGATAGACCTCGGCCGGTCCCCACGTCCCCGGGTCGTAAGCGAAAACCGGCGTGTCGGCCTGCAGCACCGGATCGACGATGCGCCACGCCTCCTCGACATAGTCCTCGCGGGCGAACAAGGTGGCATCGCCTGCCATGGCGTCGCCCAGTACGCGCTCGTATGCGTCCATCTCCTTGGCGTCGGGACGATGACTGGCAATGATCTCCGTCGCTTCGGGCCCGGTTTCCTCGGGGTTCATCACATTCGCCCCGAACGCGATGGTTTCGTCCGGACTGATCCGCAGGCGAATGTAATTCTGCAACAATGTGTGCGCATCATAGATCGTCGGCGGCGGACGAAGCCGCAGCGTCACTTCCGTGCAGGTCACGGGCAGGCATTTGCCGGCGCGGATGTAAAACGGCACGCCGCGCCAGCGCCATGAATTGACCAACAGGCGCAACGCTCCAAAAGTCTCGACCTGTGACCCGGTCTTTACGCCGGGCTCGGCGAGGTAGCCGCGAAACTGGCCCCGCACGATGTCCCCAGCCGCAAGCGCCGGAATCGCCTTGAGCACCTTCACCTTCTCATCCCGCATCGACTCGCTGTCAGTCCGCACCGGCGGCTCCATCGCAACATTCGCCATGACCTGGAAAAGGTGGTTCTGCATGACATCGCGAATCGCGCCGGTCTGATCGTAGAAGCCGCCGCGACCCTGCACGCCGAAGTCCTCCGCCATCGTGATCTGCACGCTCGCAACGTGATCGCGGTTCCAAATCGGCTCGAGAAACGAGTTCGCGAACCGGAAAAATGTCATGTTATGCACCGGGCTCTTGCCAAGGTAATGATCGATGCGGAAAATCGCCGTCTCGTCGAAGGCGCCCAGCAGGATTGCATTGAGCGCCCGGGCGGATTCCAGGTTGGTGCCGAACGGTTTTTCGACAATGACGCGTGCGCCCTTTCCGGCGCAGCCCGATTTCGCCAGTTGCTCGACCACCTTGCCGAAGAGCATGGGCGGAATCGCGAGGTAGTGGGCCGGGCGCTGCGCTGCGCCAAGTTCCTGCCGCAGCGCCTGGAACGTGGCCAGGTCCGCGTAGTCACCGTCGACATAGCGGAGCAAGCCGCTCAGTTTTTCCCAGGCAGCGGCATCGAGACCGCCGTGTTTCTCGAGGCTGTCCTTCGCGCGCGCCTTGAGTTGCTCGAGATTCCACCCCGCCTTGGCCACGCCGATGACGGGCACGTCGAGGTGACCGCGCTTCAGCATCGCCTGCAGCGACGGAAAGATCTTCTTGTATGCGAGATCTCCCGTCGCCCCAAAAAAGACGAGCGCGTCCGAATGCGGATGACTCATCGGCGAAGAGCGCGGTCGAGTGATTACTTCTTTTCGATGTGACCGCCGAATTGGAACCGCATCGCGGAAAGGAGCTTGTCCTGAAAGTCCGCCTCGCCACGCGAAGTGAAGCGCTCGTACAACGACGCTGTCAGCACTGGCACCGGCACGCCCTCGTCGATGGCGGCCTTGATCGTCCAGCGCCCCTCGCCCGAATCCGAAACCTTGCCGGAGAACTTTGAGAGCTCGGCGTCCTCGACGAGCGAAGTCGCGGTCAGATCGAGCAGCCACGAGGAGATAACACTGCCGCGGCGCCAGACTTCGGCGATGTCGGCAAGATTCAGGTCAAACTGGTAGTGCTCCGGCTCGCGCAACGGCGTCGTCTCGGCGTCGACCTCGTGCATGCGCTTGCCGATGTCCGCGGAATGGAGGATGCCGAGACCCTCGGCGTAGGCGGCCATCAGGCCGTACTCGATGCCGTTGTGCACCATCTTCACGAAATGTCCGGCCCCGCTCGGGCCGCAGTGCAGGTAACCCTGCTCCGAGGTGCCACCCAGCTTGTCCCGACCGGGCGTGACCGGGGCGTCGCCTTTGCCGGGTGCGAGCGTCTTAAAGATGGGATCGAGATGCCGCATGGTCGCGTCCGGTCCGCCGATCATCATGCAGTACCCGCGCTCCAGGCCCCAAACACCCCCGCTCGTGCCCACGTCGCAATAGTTGACCTGCCGCGGGGAAAGCTCCTTCGCACGCCGGATGTCGTCGATGTAATAGGAGTTGCCGCCGTCGATGATCGTATCGCCCGCCTGCAGATGGGGCAGCAGATCGGCGATCGCCGAGTCCACCACCGCCGCCGGGACCATCAGCCAGATCGCGCGTGGTGTGCTCAGCTTCTTGACGAAATCTGCCGTGGAAGTGGCCCCCACCGCCTTCTCCTTGGCCAGCGAATTGACCGCTTCCGTGGAGCGATCGTAGACGACGCAATCGTGCCCGTTCTTAATGAGGCGGCGCACCATGTTGGCGCCCATTCTGCCGAGTCCAATCATTCCAAGTTGCATAATTTAAATCTGTTTGGGTTGATCTAGTTGTGTCCGGGAGACCGCGTCAGGTGACGGACGCCTCGTAAATGCTCTGGATGTAGCCGTCGAGCGCCGCGTTAAACTCGGCTTCAGTCTGGTTGGCCGAGAGACCATCCAAAAGTGCCCGGGAGAAACTGGCGATCATGCCGTGGTTGCGCCGCAGACGATTGTTGCCGTCGTCGCGCGGATAGCCGCCGGACAGGGCGACGATTTTGAGCACCTTGGGATGCTTGATAAGGTCCAGGTACAAGTCATCCTTGTCCGGGATGGTCACCTTGATCATGACCGTCTGACCGGCAGGCAGCTTTTCGACAGAATCGTGGAGAGATGACTTCAGCAGGTCCTCCGCTTTGGCTTTGTCCGGGCAGTGAATGTCCACTTCCGGCTCGATGATGGGCATCAGTCCCGCGGCTAGAATTTGTGCCGCCACTTCGAACTGCTGATCGACCACGGCTTTGATGCCAGCCGGATTGGCCTGGAGAATGACGGAACGCTCTTTGGTTCCGTAAATATTTTTGGTGTTTGCGCGGTCGAGCAGCTTGCCCAGTTCGGGCATGGGCTTCATGAGCTGCACCCCGTCTTTTGCGTCGAGAAGACCCTTGTCCACTTTCAAAAACGGGACGACGCGTTTGACGTTCCAAAGATAGTCGGCGGAATGCTGTCCTGCAATCTCGCGATCCATGGTGCCTTCGAAGAGAATCGCCCCGAGAATCCGGTCTCCGTTAAAACTGGGACTAAGGATGATTCGGGACCGCATTTCGTGCACCCGGGTGTACATTTCCTCGTCGTTTTTCCACGCCCCCTCCTTGAGGCCGTATTGCATCAGCGCCTTGGGCGTACTGCCACCGCTCTGATCCAAGGCGGCGAGAAACCCGGCCTGGGTCTTGATTTTTCTGTGCTGCTGTTCTTTCACGGTGGGAATATTCATTTTGCGGCTTTCAATTTCCGGTAACGGCGGATGATGTGATTCGTGGAACTGTCGTGCTTGAGCCTGGGCTCCTTCTTCGACTCCAACTCCGGGATGATGGCCTGGGCCAGCGCCTTGCCGAGCTCGACGCCCCATTGGTCGAAGGAGTTGATGTTCCAGATGGCGCCCTGGGTGAAGACGCAATGCTCATAAAGCGCGACCAGTTTGCCCAGCATGGCGGGCGTGAGGTTGTCGGCCAGGATGGTGTTCGACGGCCGGTTGCCCTCGAAGACGCGATGCGGCACGAGCCAGTCGGGCGTGCCCTCTGCCTTCACCTGCTCGGCCGTCTTGCCGAAGGCCAGCGCCTCGGCCTGCGCGAAGACATTCGCCATCAGGATGTCATGGTGCCGGCCAATCGGGTTGAGCGCCTTGACGAAGGCGATGAAGTCGCACGGGATCAGTCGCGTGCCCTGATGGATCAGCTGGTAGAAGGAGTGCTGGCCATTGGTGCCGGGCTCGCCCCAATAAATCGAGCCGGTGTCGTAGCGGACCGTCTTGCCGTCCATCGAGACATGCTTGCCGTTGCTCTCCATCGTCAACTGCTGCAGGTAGGCCGGGAAGCGCTTGAGGTATTGCTCGTACGGCAGCACGGCGACGGTCTGCGCGCCGAAGAAGTTGCTGTACCAGACGCTCAGCAGTCCCATCAGCACCGGCAGGTTCTTCTCCAGCGGGGCGGTGCGAAAGTGCTCGTCCATCTGGTGGAACCCGTCGAGCATCGCGCGGAAATTTTCCGGGCCGACCGCCAGCATGGACGAGAGGCCGATGGCGGAATCCATCGAGTAACGGCCGCCGACCCAGTCCCAAAAACCAAACATGTTCGCGGTGTCGATGCCGAACTTGGTCACCTCGGCCGCGTTGGTGGAGACCGCGACAAAGTGCTTCGCGACCGCCGCGGTTTTTCCGCCGGAAGCCTTGAGGAACCAGGCGCGCGCGGAGTGCGCATTGGTCATGGTCTCGAGCGTGGTGAACGTCTTCGACGAGACAATGAAAAGAGTTTCCGCGGCGTCGAGATCCTTCACTGCCTCCGCGAAATCGTTGCCGTCGATGTTCGAGACGAAGCGAAAAGTCATCGAGCGCTTGCTGAAGTACCGGAGGGCCTCGTAGGCCATGACGGGCCCGAGGTCGGAGCCGCCGATGCCGATATTGACGACATTTTTGATCCGCTTTCCGGTGTGGCCCTTCCATTGGCCGCTGCGCACGCGATCCGAAAATTTCGCCATCTTGTCGAGCGTGGCGTGGACGGCCGGCACGACGTTCTTGCCTTCGACCATGATCTTCGTGCCCCGCGGCGCGCGCAGGGCGACGTGCAACACCGCGCGTTTTTCCGTGATGTTGATCTTCTTGCCCTCAAACATCGCGTCGCGCTTGGCCTCGACGCGGCAGGCGCGGGCCAGCTTGACCAGGAGCTTGAGCGTCTTGTCGGTAATCCGGTTCTTCGAGTAGTCGAGGAAGATGCCGAGCGCCTCGGCGTTCATCAGCGTGCCCCGCTTGGGGTCAGCGCCAAAGAGCTCGCGCAGATGGGTTCCGCGCATCTGCGCGTGATGGGAGACCAGCGCCTTCCAGGCGGGGCGTGAGGTGAGTGCGGTTTTGGCTGCCATATGCGTATTTCTCTAGAATCAAGTGGGGGGCGTGGCCCGCTCTCCCGGAAACAGGCGGCCCGGAGGGGACGCCTGCTTCCGCGGATGATTGGTGCCGGGGAACTCGGGCCGCGGTCGCGCCTAGGCGACCTTCTTGAGTGCGGCGCTCTTCGAAGCGATGACCTCCATGAGCTCATTCCACGAACCGACGAATGACTTGGCGCCTTCTTCCTGCAACTTGGCGGCCAGGGCGTTGAGGTCGATGCCGGCCTTCGAGAACTGCGAGAGGACGGCTTCGCTGTCGCCGCCGTCGGACGTCAGAATCGGACCAACGTCACCGTGGTCGCCGAAGGCCAGGAGCGTGGCCTCGGGGATGGTGTCGATCGTGAGTGGAGCCGCGAGCGCCTTAACGTAGAGAACGTCGGACGCCTTTTTGTCCTTCGTGCCGGTGCTGGCGAGGAGCAGGCGCTGCGGGCGGGCGCCAGAATTGAAGACGCGCTTCCACCGCGGCAGGGAGATGAGATCGCAGTAGGCCTTGTAGATGCGCTTGCCGATGGCGATGCCGAGCTGGTTGCTGAGGTCCTCCGGCACCTTGCCGGTCACCGCGCCATCCCAGCGGCTGATGAAGACGGAGGCCACGGAGCCGACATTCGGGTTCAGGCCGGCGTCGAGGCGCCGTTCGATGCCGCGGAGATACGCCTCGGCCGCGCTCACATAATGCTCGCGCGAGAAGAGCAGCGTGACGTTCACGGGCACACCGGCAAAGATGGCCTCCTCGATGGCGGGCAGACCTTCCTTGGTGCCCGGAATCTTGATGAACATGTTCGGCCGGCCACCGCGCGCGAACAAATCCTTCGCCACCTTGATCGTCGTGGCAGTGTCGTACGCCAGCAGCGGCGAGACCTCGAGCGAAACCCAGCCGTCCACGCCGGAGGTGCGATCGAAAATCGGTCGGAAAATGTCGGCCGCACGACCGATGTCATCGAGCGCGAGCTCAAAGAAAAGGTCCTCGCCGGACTTCCCCTCGCCGAGCTTTTTCTTGATGTCGGCGTCGTAATCGGGGCTGTTCTTGATCGCCTGGTCGAAGATCGTCGGATTGGACGTCAACCCGGTGACGGTCAGCTCGGCGATGTACTTTTTTAGGGTGCCGCTGTCGAGCAGCTTGCGGGTGATATTATCGAGCCAGATGCTCTGGCCGACGTCGTGAAGTTTTTTGGTCGCGTTCATAGAAGGATATCTTGGGAGGGTAGATTCAGCCGATTGCGCGTGGCAATGTCAAGCCATCGGCTTGGGTCCCGCGTGTAAACCATTTGGAACCCCACTTTGGGGCGCGGTTTACCCGGTCCGGCCGCCGGAATCCCCCCCTCCGAAGGGAGCGATCCGGATTCCACCTAAAATTCGCTGCTCGGGAGGTGCACGCGCTTGGTGCGCGTGAGATTTACTGCCGGATACTTCTTCTGGATTTCCGCGAGAGACTCGGCCCGCCAGATTTCGAGGTCTTGGGCGGAAACGGTCCCGCGCGGCGCGGCGCCAATCAACTTGTCGATGATGCGCTCCAGCACCCCGATCCGCCACTCCGCGTTGATCATCGATTCCGGCAGATTGATCCGATCATGAATGCTCATGGCTGAATGACTTCATTCTAGAGCGGGGACGTCCCGATGCTCAACGATTCTTGTCGAAAATCGCA
>JANMQT010000118.1:0-4855 GCA_031370675.1 Verrucomicrobiota bacterium | reverse complement strand
CGGAAAGCTCGCGAACATTGCCACCCGCGCCAAAATTGGCCTGGGAGAAAACTTTTTGATCGGTGGATTCGTCGTGCGCGGCACGGGCACCAAGCGCCTGCTCATTCGCGTGCTCGGGCCGGAGTTGACCGCCAGCGGAGTGCCCGGCGTACTCGCGGATCCCAGCATGCAGATTTACCAGGGCTCGACGGTCGTCCAGCAGAACGACAATTGGAAATCCGACCCCGTGCAGCAAGCCCTGATTGCGGCGACGCCCTTCGCCCCCACGGATGACCATGAGCCCGCGATCCTGTTCAATGCGGCGCCCGGGGCCTACACCGTGGTGGTCAACGGGGTGAACAGCACGTCCGGCAACGCCCTCGTCGAAATTTACGAACTGGACGCGGCGGATTCAACGAACCTCATCAACATCGCCACGCGGGGCAATGTGGGCACCGGCGGCAATGTGATGATCGGCGGTTTCGTGATCGGCGGCACCACGCCGAAGCGCGTGATCGTCCGCGCCATCGGACCCTCCCTCGCCCAGTCCGGCGTGGCGAACCCGCTAGCGGACCCCACCTTGCTGCTTTACGCCGGCAGTACGCTCATCGGCCAAAACGATAACTGGGCCACCGGCCCCGACGGAAATGCCAATCCCGATGCTTCGGCGATCACGGCGTCCGGCTTCCAGCCGACCTCGGCGCAGGAAAGCGCCGTGATTCTGACGCTCGCGCCGGGTGCCTACACCGCGATCGTGAGCGGCAAGAACGGCACGACTGGCGTGGCATTGGTCGAAGTCTACGATTTGGATTGAGGCGGATCGCGACTGATGGCGGCAACGTCATCGGCGTGAGATCCCGCATTCCGCCTCGACAACGAGACGGGCCGTCGCATAAAGAGCAGGCTGGCGGTCACCCGGTTGCGCAGCGCGATCGATGGGTCGCTTGCGGTCACGTTGGAACATGAATTCCGAGCCCGACGACCCGAAGCGGCGCACTCCCCGTCGTCGCCCGCGCAGCCTTTGGCGCTACCGAAGGCGTCTTTTCATCCGCGGATTCAAGCGGCGGCCGGCCACCAGCATCGCGTTGTCATTGTTGTTGGCGTATCTCGCGTACGAACTGGTGACCCGGGTCTTCATTTACAGTCGCGACGCGTATGTGACGACGGACATTATCCTGGTCGCGCCGGAGGTGGCCGGACCGATCGTGAAGCTGCCGATCGTGGACAATCAGGCCGTCCCGGCCGACGCCCCGCTCTTCTTCATTGATCCAACGCCTTTCGGGCTCGCGTTGGACAAACAACGGGCCGCGCTCGCCGTCGCCAACGCGAGCCTGAAAAAATCCCAGGATCAAATTGCCCTGGCCGCGAATGAAATCACCAGCGCGCAGGCCGTGCTGACGGATGCGCAAAAAACCAAGGACCGTGTCGCGCTGCTGTCCAGGAGCGGCACCACCACACCGGAGGCACTGGATGACGCCGAGAAGACTTATCGCGTCGCGCTCGCGCTGCTCGATCGGTCGCAGAACATGAAGGCGGTGGCGACGCAGGACGAGGTCGTGCAGCGCGCCTTGATCGGCCAGGCGCAGGCCGCAGTCGCGCTGGCGGAATTCGAATTGAAGAAAACGAAGGTGCTCGCCCCCGCCGCCGGTCGGGTGGCGCCGTTGCGCATCCGGGCGGGACAATATGTAACCGTCGGCAAACCGGCCCTGGCGATCGTGGTCGACAACCGCTGGCGCCTGGTGGTCAACCTGCCGGAAAAACATCTCCCCGGCCTGGCCGTGGGACAACGGGTCTGGTACTCGGTCAGTTCGGACTCCTGGCTCACCTTTCATGGCGGAACCGTGCGCAGCATCGCCCCGGGTATCGCGCGGACCGCTTCGGCGCTGGACGTCCTGCCCTACGTCGAGCCCACCACGGACTGGGTGCGCCTGCCGCGCCGGTTTCCCGTCGAGATCGACCTGGATCCGGTGGCGGATCGGGATCGGCTTTTCCAAGGCGCGGATGCGACCATTTGGATGATCAAGTTGCCGTGGCGGAAATGACCGACGACACGCGCAAAAGTCTGATCACGGGTGCGGCATGCTGGGTGGCTACCGCGCTGGCCTTGCTGCTGGAACTCGAGAATCCGTACTGGGCCACGATGACGGCCTGGGCTATGGCGCTGCCGGGCGAGCGAATGCCGGCCAGGCGCGCCCTGCTGCAGATTCTCGCCACGGCCGCCGGTTGTTTCTTCGGGTACGAAATCGGGATGCGGGTCGAAGGCCGGCCCATCATGCAGTTGCTGGCCATCTTCAGCGTGGCGCTGGGCGGCACCTATCTGCGCTTCCGCAGTCGGTTTGATTTTGTCTGGGTGCTCGGATCGATGAGCGCCCTGATGCTGCTCGCATTCACGCTCTACAGCCCCGAGATGCTGTATGCGGCGGCGCGATATCGCGGCTACGAAATCGCCTGTGGTGTCGCCGGCGTGACGATCGCGCAGTTTGCCGTCGGTGGGTTGCTTCGCCTGGAATATCCGCGCGGCTCCGCGTCGGCCGCCTCACCGCACGCGCTGGATCGCCGCGACGCGTGGGAAATTGCGCTCGTCGGCGGCTTCACCGTGAGCATTGTCCCGGTCCTCTGGTTTTTCTTCCAGCTGCCATTCGGCAGCCTGTTGATCACGATGATCGCGCCGCTGATCGTCCTGGACGCCGCCTTTGTGGAGCATCCCGTGCGGACGCATTGGCGCTTGGTCGGGGCGGTTGTGGGCGGTGCGTTCGGCGTGCTGACCGGGGCGAGCGCCGGGGATTCGTTTTTGCTTTGGTCGTGGGCGCTCCTCGGCGGCACGGCGGCCTGCGCATACGTGAGCGGCGGCGGCCGTCCCTGGTCCGCCGCCGGCACCATGGGCGGCCTCGCCGTGGTGTTTTCGCTGGTGACCGGCTACGGACCAACGACCGACATCCTGACGATCCTCAACCGGATTGCCGGCATCGTGATCGGGATTGGAGTCATGATCGGCGTGGCGTACGCGGTGCGTCTGGTCTTCCGCGCGCGATTTCCGCCGGCGGTGCTCGCGGCGCGAGCAGCCCACTAACGGGGAGCGACGATTTGGTCAGTGAGGATACCCGATCTCGGCGAGCCATCCCTTGACGCCGTCCCAGCAGATCTGCACGCCGATGCAGACAACGATCAACGCCGACAACCAGACGACCACTGCCATGCCGGTGTGCCCGATCCAGGTGCCGAACCGCCGGGCAAATCGATAAACGGAAAAAATGGTCAGGGCCATCAGGACGCCGCCGATCGTCGCCGCGAAAATGTTGATGGTGAAAAATTCCACCGAGTGGTCGTGATTGCTCCCAACCATCACCGCCACGGCGATCGCGCCCGGATCAACCGTCAGTGGGATGGTCAGCGGATAAAAGGCGCGTCGCAGCCGCGCGTCACCGAGCGGGTTGAGGACCGGCAAGACGGCGCTCACGATAGGCAGAGTCTGGCTGCCAGGCTGAATGACATCTGACGAAATCATGGGCGGGGAAATCGGGGCGCGCATCCCGTACCTGTCCCCGGGGCGGCCGTCGGTTTTCCATTTGAGTGCACTGGACCGCGCGGCCATGGTGCGCCATGCCGATTGATACCACCGACCTGCTCGAGCGATTCCTGCGCTATGTCCAAATCGATACGCGCAGCGATTCGCACTCGACCACGACCCCCAGCACGGCGTGCCAATGGGATCTCTTGCGGTTGCTCGCCTCCGAGTTGACGGCGCTGGGCGCGGCGGACGTGAAAGTCGCGGAGCATGGTTATGTCCTGGCGACGGTGCCGGCGACCTCGTTCAAACCGGACGTGCCGCGGGTCGCGCTCTTCGCGCATGTCGATACTTCGCCCAACTTGCCCGGGGCGGCGAAACCGATCGTCTATCGCGCCTACGATGGCGGGCCGATTGTCCTGCCCGACGACCCGACCAAAATCCTGACGGTCGAAACGATGCCGCATTTGCGCGAGGCGATTGGACAGGACGTGATCACCGCGAGCGGGACGACCCTGCTGGGTGCCGACGACAAGGCGGGGGTGGCGATCGTGATGGCGACTGCGCGCCACCTGCTGCAGCAACCGGAGATTTTGCACGGGCCGATTCGGATCTGTTTTAATCCTGACGAGGAAATCGCCGCCGGCATGCACCAGTTGGATCTCGCGGAACTGGGCGCGGACGTCGGTTACACCCTCGACGGAGAATTACCCGGCGGGATCGACTACGAGACTTTCAGCGCGGACGCCGCGGTGCTGGAGGTTCGTGGTGTTTCCGCCCACCCGGGCTGGGCGAAGGACGTGATGGTGAACGCGCTGCGCATCGCGGGGAAATTTCTCGACGCGCTGCCCCGCGGGCAATCGCCCGAACGCACGAGCGGCCGCGATGGTTTCATCCATCCGGTCGAGTGCAAGGGCACGGCCGAGCACGTCACTGTCCGGATGATTGTTCGGGATTTCGAGCTCGCCGGCCTGGCGGAGAAGCGGGCCCTGCTGGAGCGCCTCGCCGCCGAGTTGCGGGGGGCCGAGCCGAAGGCCGTGATCGAGTTGTCTTTCACGGAGCAGTACCGGAATATGCGCTACTGGCTCGAGAAGGACATGCGACCGGTCGAGCATGGACGCGAAGCGCTGCGCCGGGCGGGGTTTACGCCCGCTTCCCAGGATTTCCGCGGCGGGACCGATGGTTCCAACCTCACCGCCCGCGGCCTGCCCACCCCGAATATCTTCTGCGGCATGCACGGCATCCACAGCGAACGCGAGTGGGTCAGCCTCCAGGACATGACCAGGTCCATGGAAACGCTCCTGCACCTTGTGCAAATCTGGGAGGAGCAGGCTTGAAGCAAACGCTCGAAACGCGGTTGGGCTACGAAGG
>JANMQT010000084.1:0-2266 GCA_031370675.1 Verrucomicrobiota bacterium | reverse complement strand
GGGCCTCGGGGCACTTGTCTCTTGCCAAAGCCCGCGATCCGATTCAGAAAAACACTTCGCACCCTGATGTTTCCAAGGGTCGCGATGTCCCCATGATCCCCTGAGATGACCGAGATTGAGCTGAAAGTTTTCCTCGACGTCACCCGCAACTTCTTTGAGAAGCTCGGGACGGAGCCGGTCATGTTGGGGCCCGGCATCATTAGCTTCGACGATCCCAAGCTCCTCGATTTCACCGGCCTGATCGAGATCGGCGGCCCGAGCAGTGGTTACGTCTGCCTGACGATGTCGCGCGCGATGCTCGCCGCGGTGGTGACCGCGCAGGGCGGCCCGGCGCCCAGCGATGTGGCCCTGGCGGAAACCGTCTACGAAGTGGCGAGCGTCGTCGCCAACCACGCGCGCCAGTCGCTCGGCGGCCGCATTATGATTTCAAGCCCCACTCCAATCATGGGCGCGGATTACGGTCCGGCCTTCCCCATGCCGGTTTATCGCACCCCCGTGCGGTGGAACCAGCACGAGGGACTCCTGATTGTCGCCCTTGAACGTACATGAACCCAGAATCTCCCAGCCAATCCTTCATGCTGGCCGGCGCCAGCGCGCTCACGAAGCCCAGCGATGTCTTCCAGATCAGCCCGAACTTCGAGAACTACGCGCACAACATCAAGCTGCGCACTCTCGAGTGGCGCGTGCTCTTCGCCATCGATGGCTACCGCACGGTGCGCGAAATCTGCACCCAGCTTCATCTCGACGAGGACCAGGCGCGCGAAATCTTCGGCAAGCTCTCCCTCCTCAATTTGATTCAGGAAGAGGAAATCTCGCTCTCCGACTTCCTCCAGCGCAGCCCGAATCTGCTCACGACCGACGCCCCCGCGCTGACGTTGGGCGGCGGGTCCCAGCGCACGCCCCTCGCGCTCGGGCACGCGGGGTTCCCGACGCCACCGCCACCGACGTCGATCGTGGTGCTGCCGGCGGATTCGGACCCGGGCGACTATTCCGAGGAAGCCGAGGAGGAGGAACCTCCTGCCGCAGTGGCGCCCGCACCGCCGCCGCCGATTTCACGCGTGGGCGCGGAACCACCGCCACCGCCACCGCCACCGGCGCCGACGCCCACACCGCCGCCGCCGCCGATTGACTCGACCGTGGAAGTGGCTGTGCAGCCGTTCGCACCGTGGGCTTCGCTGGAGCCACCACCCCTGCCAAAACCGAAGTCGGAGCCGGTTTTCATCGCGCCCGTGGCGCCGCCGCAGCCGAAGTCGCAGCCCGTGATGTTCGCGCCTGTCGCGCCGCCGCAGCCGAAGTCTGAGCCGGTTCATGTCGCGCCCGTGGTCCGACCGCAACCAAAGTCTGAGCCCGTTTACGTCGCGCCGGTGATGCGGCCGGAGCCGAAGTCTGAGCCTGTTTATATCGCGCCCGTCCTCCAACGGCCGCAGGAGCCTCCGCCGATTGCCCCTCCGGTTTTCGTTCCGCCCGTTGCGCCGCGCGTGCCCGAGCCAGTCGTTCCGCCGCTGATGTTCACGCCGCCAGGCACCCATCCGCCCGCGGCCGCGCCGGAAAGCCAACGCCCATGGCGGCCGACTCCTCCGCCGCCCATGGCCGAGCCGCCGCCCAGATTCGCAAAATTCTCGACGCCGGTTCCCTTGGTCCACACCTACGAACCGACGCCGCCCACGCGCCCCGTCGCGCTGCCCGTGCCGCCGCTCCCGCCGCCGGTCGGCATCGCCCTGCCATCGGCGCCCGTGCGCCCGCTCTTCGGCGCCTCGCCCTTGCCGGGCACCGCCTCCATTCCCGTCATCCCGCCGGTGCAACAGTCGCCTCCGCCCGTCCCGATTGCCCTGCCGCGTACGGGGCCGATCTCGCTGACCATTCCCCCGCTGCCCAAGGTGGAACCGTTGCTCGCGCCGTTCCCATCGACCCCGCCTGCACCCGCGGCGACGCCAGCAGTTCCGGCGCCGATTGCCGAAGCGGATCTTCCGCCGGCCGCCCCGGTGCAGCCGATCCACCCCCTCACCCCGCTTCCGCCGCTCGGCCGTCGGGTGGAATCATCGCACCCCGTCGCATCGCTACCACCGACTGCGCCGCTTGCGCCCGTCGCGCCGATCACGCCGATCACGCCGATCACGCCGCTCGCGCCGCCCGCGACCGCGGCTGTCACACCCACGCCGCCGCCACCGTTCCCGATTGCCGCGCTCGCCGCCGGCGAGCCGGTGACCGCGTCCGCGCCCGTGCCGGTCTTGGCACCATTGCCCTCGCCGACAGTGGAACCCATTTC